>JBBQWJ010000128.1:0-9409 GCA_038210685.1 Chitinophagales bacterium
TCGTGTAAGCTTTACTGTTATATTTTATTAAAACAATAATATTGATTATTTGTTTGATTACTGCATTACAAATTATAACTTAAAAGCTAATAGCTTTTACTTACTTCTCATTTAAAAATGAATATCTATAATCTGTAGCAGTAACAAAAGTTTCTTTAATTGTTCTTGCGCTCAACCAGCGATATAAATTAATAATGCTTCCTGCTTTATCATTGGTACCACTTCCTCTTGCGCCTCCAAACGGCTGCTGGCCTACAACTGCGCCTGTTGGTTTATCATTAATATAAAAATTACCTGCACTGTTGGTTAATTTTGTAGTTGCCAGTTCAACTGCATTTCTATCCTGGGCAATAATTGAACCTGTGAGCGCATAAGGTGAAGTGCCATCTACTAATTTTAAAGTTTCTTCAAATTTATTTTCATCGTATACATATAAAGTAAGTATGGGGCCAAAAAGCTCATCACACATTGTTGTGTATTTGGGATCAGTAACTTCAATTACCGTCGGCTCAATAAAGTAACCTTTACTTTTATCACAGTTTCCTCCAACAATTATTTTTGCCTCTTTATCTTTTTTCACTTGTTTGATATATCCTTCGAGTTTATCAAAACTTTTTTCATCAATAACCGCATTTATGAAATTGCTAAAATCTTCTACTGTTCCCATTTTCATGGTTTTAATTTCAGCTACCAGTTTCTTTTTTACTTCCGCGGCAATATTAGATGGAATATAAGCGCGTGACGCAGCTGAACATTTTTGCCCCTGGTATTCAAAAGCGCCCCGGCAAAGCGCTGTTACTAACACATCCACATCAGCGCTTTTATGCGCAATCACAAAATCTTTACCTCCTGTTTCTCCTACAACTCTTGGATAAGATTTGTAGATCTTTGTATTTGCGCCAATGTTTTTCCACATGGTATTGAAAACGCCCGTACTTCCTGTAAAATGAATACCTGCAAAATCAGGATGATTAAAACAAACGTCTCCTAAGGTCGGTCCGTCGACAAAAACTAAATTAATAACCCCATCAGGCAAACCTGCTTCTTTCAAAATCCTCATAAACATCTGCGCACTGTAAATCTGGGTATTAGCACATTTCCATACAACTACATTACCACACATGGCAGCTGAAGTTGGAAGGTTTCCGCCGATAGCTGTAAAATTAAAAGGAGTAACAGCAAGCACAAAACCCTCTAGCGGGCGATATTCCATCCTGTTATGAATGCCAGGACTACTTACTGGTTGCTGGCTATAAATTTCATTTAAAAAATGAACGTTAAATCTTAAGAAATCAATCAACTCACATGCAGCATCAATTTCGGCCTGGTAAGCATTTTTACTTTGACCAAGCATTGTGGTTGCGCATATTTCTGCGCGGTATTTTGTAGCAAGTAAATCCGCTGCTTTTAAAAAAATACCTGCGCGATTTTCCCAACTCAATGCTGCCCATTTTTCCTTAGCTTTAAGAGCTGCATTGATCGCTTTCTTTACATCTGCGCCGGTTCCCTGGTTGTAAGTTCCCAGCACAAACTTCTTTTCGTGTGGCGCATGAATCTCCACTTTATTTTCAGTGCGCACTTCTTCACTTCCGATATACATCGGCACATCAATCTTTTTACTTTTAAGAGCTTTTAAAGTTTTCTTTAAAAGCTCTCTTTCCTTCGTTCCGGGAGCATAACTTAAAACCGGCTCATTTGCCGGCAGCGGGTAAGAAAAATTTCCAATCTTCATTGTAAATATTTTTTTATCCCAATAATTGCGGGATAGATTAAGAATAAAATAAGAGGCAGGAGAAATATCCGGCTCTAAATTATTTTTTCAAATACATTACTTCTTTCACCAGGTTTACCGTACGGGGAACATCCGGTAAATATTGTGCAACGAGGTTAGGCGCATAATGCATTGGCGCATCAAGAGAAGTAATTCTGCGAACAGGCGCATCCAGGTAATCAAATCCTTCTTTTTGAACACGGTAAGCAATCTCAGAAGAAATGGAAGCGAATGGCCACTGTTCTTCTACAATTACCAAACGGTTTGTTTTCTTTACTGACTCCATGATTGTTTGCCAGTCTAATGGACGGATCGTTCTAAGATCAATTACTTCAGCGCTGATATTTTCTTTAGCCAATTCTTCAGCAGCTCCCAGCGCCACTTTCATCATTTTATTAAAAGAAACGATCGTTACATCATTTCCTTCTTTTACCACGTTTGCTTTTCCTATAGGGATCAAATATTCCTCTTCCGGAATCATTCCTTTATCACCATACATCACTTCACTTTCCATAAAAATGATGGGATCATTATCACGGATAGCGCTTTTCAGTAATCCTTTTGCATCATACGGATTGCTAACAGAAATTACTTTTAACCCGGGAATATTAGCATACATCGATTCGTAAGCTGTGGAATGCTGAGCGCCTAATTGGCCTGCACTTCCATTAGGGCCGCGAAACACAATCGGGCAACCTACTTGTCCGCCGCTCATTGCCAACATTTTTGAAGCAGTATTTAATATTTGATCAAGTGCCAGATTGGCAAAATTCCACGTCATGTATTCAACGATCGGGCGAAGGCCATTTTGAGCAGCACCCACGGCAACAGCTGTAAAACCAAGTTCAGCAATGGGAGTATCAATTATTCTTTTTTCGCCAAATTCTTCCAGCATTCCCTGGCTTACTTTATAGGCTCCATTATATTCTGCCACTTCTTCTCCCATCAAAAACACCTTTTCATCTCTTCTCATTTCTTCCTGCATTGCTTCGCGCAATGCTTCTCTGAATGCAATTTCTTTCATCAATCCAATTTTATTTTAAAATACCTTGAAAATTAATTTAATCTGTTTTCAAAAATGAAACGCAAAATTATCGGTTAAAGGGCAAATTATCAAAACTGTTTGTAAGTAAACAAAATTGCCGCTGGCTACTTTTATCCTTTAAAATACTACTAAAGATGAGGCACATTTTTTTAATTTATTTTGAAAATTTTCAATCATTTAAACGGAATGTTATTGTTATCTTTTTTTTCTTCCTTTTTGATGATTGATTTTTAACGAAGAATTCAATAACGTATTTTTGCGCAGATTTTAAAATTAAAAATATGCAACTTTCTTCCAATTTATCAAGATTTAGCGAACCAGAAACCTTAAAAATGGCCAAGCTGGGCCGGGAATTAAGAGCCAAAGGAATTAATGTTATTGACCTGAGCCTCGGCGAGCCTGACTTTAACACGCCCGAACATATTAAAGAAGCGGCAAAAAAAGCCATTGACGACAACTGGAGCCATTACACTCCTGTTTCAGGCTATCCTGAACTCAAAGAAGCTATTTGCAAAAAATTAAAACGCGACAACGATCTTGATTACACACCTCAGCAAGTTGTGGTGAGCACTGGTGCAAAGCAATGTATTGCCAATACAATGATGAGCATTTTGGATGATGATGATGAAATAATAATCCCTACTCCGTATTGGGTTTCTTATTCAGAAATTGCACGCTTGTGTCGTGCAAAAATTGTGTTTGTAAACGCTTCTCCTGAAACCGATTTTAAAATAACCCCGGATCAATTGGAAAATGCCATCAGTGAAAAAACAAAATTGTTCATTTTTTCTTCGCCATGCAATCCAACCGGCTCTGTTTATTCAAAAGATGAACTGGAAGCTCTTGCAAAAGTTTTTGAAAAGCATCCAAATGTTTATATCATAAGCGATGAAATTTATGAGTACATCAATTTTTCTTACGATGGCGGAAGGTACCAGAGCATTGCGCAATTCCCTTACATTAAAGACCGCGTAATTATCATAAATGGATTGAGCAAAGGTTTTGCAATGACCGGTTGGAGGTTAGGCTACACAGTTTCTATTCCTGAAATTGCGAAAGCATGTGAAAAAATACAAGGACAATTTACCAGCGGCACGAATTCAATAACCCAGCGTGCCGCCATTACAGCGCTGGAAGCTCCGTTAACTGCAACTTATGATATGGTTAAACAATTTAAAATTCGTAAAAAAAGGATTATTGAATTATTAAATGAAATGCCTCATTTGAAATTTACTGAACCACAAGGAGCTTTTTATATTTTTCCGGATGTAAGATATTATTTCGGAAAAAGTTTTGAAGGTGAAGCGATTAATAACTCAAGCGACCTTTGCATGTATCTTTTAAATCATGCACATATTTCAACCGTTTCCGGAGATGCATTTGGGCAACCGGGATATATAAGGATCTCTTTTGCCAACAGCCTTGAAAATATTGAAGAAGGTTTAAAAAGAATCAAAAGCGGTTTGGAAAAGCTTTCCTGAGGTTTTGAAAATTAAAAGAATAAGATAATGAAAAAGATTTTGGCAGTTGTAATTGCAATAGTTGTGATTTTAGCTGTATGGTTTTTATTTTTTAAACCTGCAAATAAAACTACTGTTTCAACACAACCTCAAACTTCGGCATCAAAAAAACATTCGCCCGAATTTGATAAGCAAATAACATCACTTATTAATTCTTATGTAGCAATGAAAAATGCTTTTGTTGATGCGGATACTGCCGAAATAAAAGCAAAGACTGCCAATTTTATTGCGTCTGCAGATAGCCTTCATTTGAACGAATTGCAAGAAAAAGATTCTTCAATCTATATGGCGGTACAACAAAATATAAGCGACATTAAAGCCAATGCCAACCCGATTTTAGAAGAAAATGACATTACTGAAATGCGACATGATTTCAGTATGATTTCTGAAAACTTATACCCGTTTTTAAAAACGATCGGATATGAAGGTGAAAAACTTTATTGGCAAAATTGCCCTATGGCTTTTGGTGATGACAAACCGGCAAACTGGCTTAGCAACTCTGCAGAGATCAACAATCCTTACCTCGGCAAAAAAGACCCGGTTTATAAATCGGGCATGCTGCATTGCGGAGAAAATATGGATTCTATTTATTTGAAATAAAGGCGTCTTCCCTACCGATGATAATCGGGACTTCAAAGGAGAAGGACACGTTTTATTAAATCCTCTTAGAAAATAAAAATCTGTATTATTTGTTGATTTACTGTTACAGGTAATTTTTTTTCTTTTTAAAAGAGCAATGATTCTTTGGACAACGAATCATTCCCTTGCAAGCCTCCTGTATGAACGCATAAAATCTTTGAGCCTGTTTCAAAATATTTTTTGCTTATAAGATCATACATTCCAAACATCATTTTTGCTGTGTAAACAAAATCAAGCGGAATTGAATGATTTGAATAAAATTGATTCATGAAAGAAAGTAATTCATCAGATTTTTTAGCGTAGCCGCCAAAATGATAATCACCAATAAAAGAATATATTTTTGAGGAATTTACTTTTAGTTCTTCAAATCTTTCAGGGATATCATCCAGATTTTTTAAAACACCAAAGCCAATAATTGCTGATTCGCTTTCATTAAAGTCAACAATTCCTGCAAAAGTGGTTGCAGTGCCAACCGGCAGACAAACGTGGGTAAAATTTTTATCATTAAAATATTCATTGATCAGCGATGCACCTTGTTTTCCTTTTACAGAAAAACCGCCCTCAGGAATTAAAATATGTTCGCCATATTTATTTTTTAATTCTTTGAAAAATTCCTTATCAATATTTTTATATAAAGATCGGCTGATAAATTCCAATTGCATTCCATGTTGCACGCAAAATTGTAAAGTGTGTGACAGCACTTTTGGTTTTTCTCCGCGCACAATTCCTACCAATCTTAAATTCATTTTTTCGCACGCAAATGCAGTAGCAGCAAGATGATTGGAATAAGCTCCTCCGAAAGTAATTATGGTTTTATGAACAGATTCTTTTGCTTCTTTCAGAAAATAACTCAGCTTGAAAAACTTATTGCCGGAAATCACCGGGTGAATTTCATCAAGTCTAAGCATCGAAACCTTTAACCCGTTTTTCTCAAATAGTTCATCTTTTAGTTGAACTATTTTCGGTTCTTTAAAATAAATTCCGGATAATATCTCTTCACGTTGCGATTGTGGCATAAATCTTTCTTGCTTATTTTCGCAGCAATATAATTATTAAAAAAATTCTATCACCACAATTGATTTACAGATATACCTAACATGATTGCAGAAAATCATATAGGAGATCTGGCTATTAAAAAACAATAAATATTTTCAGATGAAACCAACACTTTTAGTTTTAGCAGCAGGAATGGGAAGCCGTTACGGAGGTATTAAACAAATGGATTCGTTTGGTCCAAACGGCGAAACCATTATTGATTATTCAATTTACGACGCAATAGCAAGTGGCTTCGGAAAAGTTGTATTTATTATCCGTGAATCGTTTGCAGAAGATTTTAAGAATTTATTCGAACCCAAATTAAATGGAAAAGTAAAAACAGAATATGTTATTCAGGAAATGAATTCACATACTGAAAATTTTAACCTGCCAGTAGAAAGAGTAAAACCATGGGGAACTGCACATGCTGTTTTATGCGCGAAGGATGCAATTAATGAGCCTTTTGCAGTCATAAACGCAGATGATTTTTACGGAAGAGATGCATTTGAAAAAGCAGTAAAATTTCTGACAGAAGAGGCTTCTCCTAAAAAATATTGCATCATTGGCTACGAGCTTTCAAAAACCATTTCTGAGAATGGAACTGTGAGCCGTGGCGTGTGCGAAGTAGATATTAAAGGAAATTTAACTCATATAAATGAGCGCACTAAAATCTTTCCTGAGGATGGAAAAATTTATTATACGGAAGATGCGCTTAAAGTTCCATTGCCTGCAAACACCGCTGTGAGTATGAATTTCTGGGGATTTGATCCGAATGTATTTGAATACATTCAAAAGTTATTCATTAGATTTTTGCAGGAAAACGGAACGAATCCGAAAGCAGAATTTTTTATCCCAATTATCGGCGATTCATTTATCGGCGAAGGCAAAGGAGAAATAAAAGTAATCCCAACTTCTGCTCAATGGTTTGGCGTTACTTATAAAGAAGATGCGCCGCAGGTGAAAGAAGAGATTCATAAATTAGTAGCCGCTGGCGCTTATCCTGAACTTTTATTTTCTTAAACACAGCGAATAAGAATTCATTTTATTTATTTGTTTACTGTAAAAAAAATAGTCCGGAAAACCCGGACTGTTTTTTTGTCTACCACTTTTTGTATTAAGATTGAAAAACTAATTTCCTTTTACTTTATAAACAAAGTCTTCTAATTTTTTTATTTGTCTCACACGATCCAAACCTTTTAAAGTATTCACAGTTGGCATTTTAATAGTAATGTCTTTATCCTTTTTCACTTCCTTTAAAGCATCATAAATATTTTTAGATTTGATGGCAAAAACTACTCCATCAGCATTGGTTTCTTTGCTACTGATAATACCAATTACCTCACCATTTTTATCAATTACAGGGCCGCCACTATTTCCCGGATTGGCTGAAATGCTTATCTGGTATGAAGTAGTATCTCCATAATAACCTGATTGAGCGCTTAAATAACCTTCGCCATAAACTACTTCTTCACGCGGGTAACCCAATGTAAATATAGGTTCTGCAAGCTCAGCGCCAGTTTTAGTAAAAGTATATGGAAGGCCGGTTACTTTATTAAAAGATGTATCAGTAATTTTTAAAATTGCAAGGTCAGTTACTGAATTTGAATAAACCTGTTCTGCATAAAACTGATCTCCTTTTTTATTTTCCACGATTAGGTTTTTGGCATTTTCCACAACATGCGCATTCGTAATTAAATATCCTTTGCCATCAACTAAAAACCCTGTAGCCCTGAAATCAGCTTTAAATTTTGGCCTTACAGGAACGGTTGTAGCAGCATCATTTAATTTGTGTTCAATTTCATTGAGCTTATATTCAAATTGATTTAGTTTATGATCAACAAGAGGTGTAATAACAGCCTCTTTCTTGTTTTCAGAATATTTAGAAATAAAAGTGGCAGTGCTCAAAGACACTACGCAAGCTATTGCTGCGGCTACTGAAATAGTGCGGCGATAACGATTCCATAAGTAGATTACCCTCGCTTTCGTTTTACCTTCACTTCCTGAAATCACTCCCTCATTGATGAGTTTATTTTCAACCACCTTCAAATTGTGCCGAAGTTCTTTTTGCTCACTCATCCTTTCAAGTTCGGCAAGAAAAAAAGAATGTTCTGCTACTACCTGGTCAATTTCAGGATTATTCTTTTTCAATTCTTCAAAAAACAATTTCTCTTTCTCATCCATTTGACCGTTTCGATATCTTTCAATCGCGTCAAAAAGTAGGTTATCTTCCATTTTTTAGTCCTTATTTTTATATTGTGCGAAGAATATTTTTTTCAATCTCACAAGGCATTTATATTTCTGCGTTTTTGCGTTGTCCGCGTTAGTGTAACCAAAAGAATTAGCTATTTCCGGCATCGATTTTTTTTCCAGGTAAAAAGCTTCTAACAAACTCTTGCAAGGCTCTCCTATTTTTTGCAAAGCACTTTCCATAAACAAAAAATCGTTGTTCTTCTTCTCATGATATTCAATTTCTTCATCCACTGGCACAATTTCCTCAATAGTTTCTATCGAAGGATTAAACCGGTTTTGCTTTTGCAATTTTTTTAACCAAAGCCTCCGGCAAATTGAATACAGGTAAGTCTGCAACTGGCAACTCAATGTAAAAGAACCTGATTTTGCCTTTTCAAACAAAACAATCATAGCCTCCTGAAAAACATCCAGCGCATCATCACTATAACCGTTATTTTTTATAATAAAAGCCTTGATTACTGTAAAATTATCCCTGTAAATAGTTTCAATGGCTTCTGTATCATTGTCTGCTAGGCCTTTTAATAAGACTGTTTCCTGTTCGATCGTTTTCACTCAGCTATAATTAATACTTATAAAATGGAAAAGTAACCCAATTAAATTTTTAAAAAAATTTTATAGTTGGGTTACTTTTTTAGAATATGGGTATAAATAAGAAATATTTAAAAATCTAAAATTAAACAAAATGAAAAAATTATTGCTCGTTTTCACAGTTGCTGCTTTTTTAACAGCTTGTAATGGTAACTCATCTTCAACAGAAGCTACAACAGATTCAACAACAGTTAGCACTACGGACACAACAGTTGCTCCTATGGATTCTACCATGATAGTTACTGACACAACAAGCAAAATGAGTGTAGACACAACAAAAAAATAATCATATTCAGTAATTATTTTATTGTCAACAATATTTATTTTGACAAGCAATCTAAGAGCCGTCTCCTTTGGAGACGGTTTTTTTATTAAAAATTTTTATTGGTAGAGATAAAAGCCGATAGAAAAATTTACTTTAAAAAAAACACAAGAATTTATTTTTTGATTAACCTTCAAATCTTACATTTGCGCCGGAGAGTTGGCAGAGCGGTCTAATGCGGCGGTCTTGAAAACCGTTGAGGGTCACACCTCCTGGGGTTCGAATCCCTAACTCTCCGC
>JBBQWJ010000129.1:0-9401 GCA_038210685.1 Chitinophagales bacterium
AGGAAGTTCGCCAATCAAAGCGGAAGGATGAGCGCCAACGGGATTAAAATATCGTAATAAAATACTTTTTAAACCACCGGTTTTGGTTACATCTTTTACTATTTGTTCGCCCATTTGTTTGGTAGCGCCATACGGTGATTCTGCAGGTTGTATGGGTGATTCTTCGGTAACCGGTATCGTGTCAGGGCTTCCATAAATCGTGCAGGAAGAAGAAAAAATGAAATGAGGAACTTCAAATTCTTTAGCACATTTTAAAACATTGATGAGAGAAAACAAATTGTTTTCATAATACATCAAGGGTTGTTCTACTGATTCGCCGACGGCTTTATAGGCGGCAAAATGGATGATGCCTTTTATATCAGAATTTTCCTGGAACACCGCGTAGGTATCGTCAAAATTAGCGAGATCAACTTTGTAATTTTTTACTGTAACACCTGTAATCTCTTTTATGCCGGCTATCAAAGCTGCTGATGACCTGGAATTGTTATCAATTGAAACAGGTTGGAATCCGTTTTCAATCAGGTCAACAATTGTATGTGCGCCAATGTAGCCGCATCCACCGGTAACGAGTATTTTATTCATCTTACAAAGTAAGAGAAATTTGATTATAAAAACCTTTACAGGAATAATTTTTTCAGGAAAGAAAATGGATGATATAATAAATGATAGCGGCTACCAGCGCACTTACAGGAACAGTGAGTATCCATGCCCAGACTAAATTTATGGTTACTCCCCAACGCACGCCTGATAAACGTTTGGTGGCGCCTACACCTACAATTGAACCGGTGAGTGTATGAGTGGTACTTACCGGAATTCCAAAAGCTATGGTAAGAAAAATAGTAGCTGCTCCGGCTGTTTCTGCACAAAAGCCTTCCAAAGGATTTACTTTCGTAATTCTTGTTCCCATCGTTTTTACAATTCGCCAGCCGCCAGACATGGTGCCCAATGCAATGGCTGTGTAACAGGCAAGTGGCAACCAATTGGGCATGGGCATTTCTTCTATTGAAGAAGTAAGTCCGTGAACACTTTTTTGATAAAACCAAAGAGCAGTTAAAATCAATCCCATTGTTTTTTGAGAATCGCCCCCTCCATGTGCAAGGCTAAGTGAAGCAGAAGAAACCAATTGCAATCTGCGGAACCATTTTTCAGCTTTCGATGGCCTCGATCTTTTTGCAATATTTACGGTGATAACGGTAATTAAAAAACCAAACAGCAGGCCAATAATCGGCGACAAAATCATAAATATCAAAGCAATAAATATCGGGTGTGTATTTACACCTGCCAAGCCACCGGCGGCAAGTGCCGCACCTGCTAATCCTCCGATGAGTGTGTGTGATGAACTTGAAGGAATGCCATAATACCAGGTTAAAATATCCCAGAATATGGCAGCGATGGTGGCTGCAATAATGGTTTTAAAATTGATGATATTTTCAGACATGATATTGGCAATGGTGCCTGCGACCTTGTGTTCCCTGAAAATGAAAAAAGCGATAAAATTAAATGCCGCGGCCCACATTACTGCCTGGAAGGGTGTGAGAACTTTTGTTGAAACGATCGTTGCAATTGAGTTTGCAGCATCATGAAAACCATTTATGTAATCAAAGAGAAGTGCAAGAACAATAATAGCAATCAGAAAAACATACATATATTTCTTTTAAGACGTTTAAGGCAGAATGCGCTTTAAGCTTTCTGCTTTAAGCGTTTTGCTTTAGGCTTTAAGCGTATTTTATAATAATGGATTCAATTACATTGGCAACGTCTTCACACTTGTCGGTTATGATCTCCATCACCTGGTATATCTCCTTTTTTTTAATTACCTCTTTAGCATCAGGCTCATTTTCAAAAAGATCCTCAATGCCCTGATCAAATACATCATCAGCCAGGTTTTCGATACTATTGATCGCTACCATTGCATCAGTTATTTTCCGCAGGTTTTTCATATCCCTTAGCTCGGTCACCGCTTTACGTACCTCATTGCAGCTGTTTAAGATGAGATCGGCCATTTTATGGAAAGTAATATTATCAGGATTGACCTTATAAAAATTAATTTTTTTAGCAGCAGAATATATGTAATCGCAAATATCATCAAGCGCTGTGGCCAGGTAGTGAATGTCTTCGCGGTCAAAAGGAGTTATGAAATTTCTGCCCAGTTCTGTAAATATGCGATGTGTATGATCGTCATTGATGTGTTCGAGATCTTCGATTTGTTTTATAAGATTTTCTCTCCTGGAAAAATCTTTTTCATGAACCAGTTCAGTAAGTTTTTCGGCCATGTGGACAACGGTTTCAGAAACGTTTTCAAATAAATGAAAAAAAACTTTATCCTTTGGCAAGAAGAATTTTAAAATAGAATTTCCCATATTAGCAAAAATAGAATACTATAGTTGTAAATCAATTTTTGTTGAAAATTATTTTATTCCTAAAAAAGCAAAGGAAGAAATGCTAATTTTTTCACTGTTTTTCTCCGTTTAAAAAAGAATTGATTTTACATTCTGTATTTTTGAAATCCTGAATTAAAAGTGAATGACATTACAATCGGTTTATAAGCAGAATCAATCTTTTTTTCTTGGTTATTTTTTCCTCCTGGTGATTGTGGTTTTTATTTTGCTTACCAATAATAAAGAAGCCGGGTTTGTTTTACTAAACCCTTATCATTCTGATTTTTTGAATTTTGTTTTTGAGGGTATAACCTTACTTGGTGATGGATTTTTTTCAGTTGCTTTTTGCCTTGCTCTTTTGCTTGCGAAAAAACGACACCTTAGTTTTATCGTTTTTGTAAGTTTTGCTACATCGGGAATTTTTGCGCAGGTTTTAAAGGATTTTATTTCCGAAGCACGGCCGGCATTGTTCCTGCAAAAAACCAATTATCCTTATTTTATAGATCATGTTACTTTACATAATTTCCATTCTTTTCCATCCGGGCATAGCACGTCGGCTTTTGCATTAGTTTCCATTATCGCTTTTGCAGTAAAAGATAAAAAGTATGCAATACCTTTATTAATGCTTGGGGCGCTGGTTGGTTACAGCCGGATATACCTGGGGCAGCATTTTTTGCTGGATGTAAGTGTTGGAAGTTTTATTGGCGTTCTTTTTTCAATAATTTGCTGGGTAGGCTTTCAAAAATTTTATAAAATTTTGAATGAAAAGCAGGTCAGGAACCTGTCAGTATAAGCATTGATTTATCCGCTGAATAAAAATCTTCCTTTTTTATTGGTTTACTGTATTTCCCTATTTGCAATTTCTAATCAATATCTTCTTCAAATTCCTCATGTTCTGAAGGTTTGTAATTCGCTTTTAATTCAGCCAGTTTTTTCTTGCCATAAGCTGCTTTTGTTATTATCACATACAAAACCGGTACGATAAATATCGCCAGTGAGGTGGCAGCAACCATTCCGCCAAATACAGTCCAGCCAATAGTTTTACGGGATTCGGCTGCAGCGCCTGTTGCAAAAGCTAACGGCAAAACGCCTAAAATAAATGCAAAAGAAGTCATCAATATCGGGCGTAAACGCAATTTAACCGCTGAGATAGTAGCTTTCATCACATCCATTCCTGCATCTACCCGTTCCTTTGCAAATTCTACAATCAGGATCGCATTTTTTGCCGCCAGTCCTATCAATGTAATTAAACCAATTTGAGCATAAATATTATCGGTAAGGCTGGGTATAAAAGTGAGTGCTATTATGGAACCCAGCGCCCCGATAGGAACTGCCAACAAAACTGAAAACGGCACGGACCAGCTTTCGTACAACGCGGCTAGAAAGAGAAATACGAATACCAATGAGATAGCGAAGATCATAGCGGTTTTGTTGCCTGCTTTTATTTCCTCAACACTCATTCCTGAAAATTCATAACCGTAGCCACGGGGTAAATATTTTGCTGCCGCTTCCTTCAATGCATCAATAGCCTGGCCGCTGCTATAGCCACTTGCCGGGCTTCCGTTTATTTCTATTGAGCGGTAAATATTATAATGTGATATCGCCGTAGGGCTTTCAATAAGTTGGGTACTAATCAATGAACTTAGCGGAATCATATTGTCTTGCTGATTGCGCACATAATAATTGCCGATATCATTTAGCGATGAACGATAATTACTATCCGCCTGGGCTACTACTCTAAAATTTCTTCCAAACAAATTAAAATCATTGATATAGGAGCTGCCGAGCAAAGTTGACATAGTTGAGTAAACATCAGCAACAGAAACCCCAAGTTGTTTTGCCTTTCCACGATCCACATCTACTCTGTAGCTGGGTGTATTGGCGGTAAAAAAGGTATAAGCGCGTCCAATCTGCGGCATTTTATTTAATTGGCCTACAAAATTTTGAGCTACTTTGGCAAACTGTTGTATGTCATCAGTGCTGGTGGTTTGCTGCAATTCAAAGGTAAATCCTGCAGTACGCCCAAGGCCAGGAACAGCCGGCGGCGCTATCACTAAAATATGCGCGTCCTTTATATCTGCCGTTTTTTGATAAATCTTTTGCATTACTGCTGATTGTGAATGCGATTCGCCTTTGCGTTCGTCCCAATCTTTCAAATGAATGAACATCGTTCCCACATTGGATTTATTGGAGAAACTGATCACATTAAATCCTGCCAAACCCCCTGCAACACTTATTTCAGGGATATCTTTTAATCGTTCCTGTAGTTCTTTCAGCATATCCACGCTGCGGGTAGTTGAAGCGCCTTCAGGCAATTCGTAAGTAAGATAAAGCCTTCCTTCATCTTCCTGGGGAATGAACCCCGTCGGTTTTGCTTTGAACAGAAAAAATAAACCCACAAAAATAACAGCAAGTAATACCAGGATGTAAGGCCATTTCCTGATCCAGTTTGCCACGCCTCTTGAATAAGAATTAGTTACTCTTCTAAACCAGTTATTAAAAGAAGAAAAGAATTTTTCAAGAAAATCCTTTTTGGCTTTTTCATCTTTAGAATGCTTGAGCATAATAGAACACAAAGCGGGCGTAAGTGAAAGAGCAACAAAAGCAGAAATAATTACTGAAACAGCGATGGTAATGGCAAATTGTTGATACAATCGACCTACAATTCCCGGGATAAACCCTACAGGTATAAATACCGAAGCCAGGATCAATGCAATAGCGATAACAGGAGCGGAAATTTCGCTCATCGCTTTTCTCGTAGCATCTACCGGCGACATATTGTAATGATCAATATTATGCTGAACTGCTTCTACCACGATGATCGCATCATCCACTACAATTCCGATAGCGAGTATAAATGCAAATAATGTGAGGGTATTGATGGTAAAACCAAAGGGAACAAAAAATATAAATGTTCCAATCAGTGAAACCGGAATAGCCAAAACAGGAATTAAAGTTGCACGCCAGTTTTGTAGAAACAAATACACCACAATTACCACAAGCATCAAAGCTTCTAAAAGGGTAAAGATTACTTCTTTCATTGAAGTCTTAACTACGGAAACTGATTCTGAAGGAACGGTATAATCTAAATCCTTCGGGAAGGTCTTTTTTAATTTTTCAAGTTCTTTCGTTACGCCCGCGTAAGTTTCTAACGCGTTGGCGCCGGGTGCCTGGAAGATCAACAAAAAAGTTGAAGGCTTTCCGTTTACGAGCGCATTGTTTCCATAATTAAATTTTCCGAGCTCTACTCTTGCCACATCTTTCAAATAAATCATATTGCCTGTTGCAGGGTCAGAGCGGATAATAATATTCCTGAATTGTTCAGGCGTATTAATCCGGCTGTTAGTTAGCACACTGTATTCAAAACTTTGAGAATTGGGCTGGGGCACAGCACCTACAGTTCCGGGCGCTATTTCAAGGTTTTGTTCATTTATTGCTGCAGAGATATCAGCAGGTGTGAGTTTTAATGCTGCAAGTTTTTCAGGATCAAGCCAGATACGCATCCCAAAATCACTTCCAAATGCATTAATATCTCCTACGCCCGGTACACGCTTCAGCGCGTCAACCATGTAAATGTTTACATAATTGCTGATAAATTTTGAATCATGGGTTCCATTCGGCGAATAAAAGGCAAGCACTTCCATAAAAGTGGGATTGCGTTTCAAAACGGTAACTCCCAATCTTTTTACTTCAGCCGGCAGGGAAGGTAGTGCAACGTTCACTCTGTTTTGTACGTCAAGTGCCGCAATATTTATATCAGTGCCCACATCAAAAGTGGCGGTGATAGAACTATTGCCGCTGGACGTACTGTTACCCGTGATATAAGTCATACCCGGCGTTCCGTTGATCTGTGTTTCAAGTGGCGTGGTCACTGTTTGCTCCACCGTTTTTGCATCCGCTCCAATGAAATTACTGCTTACTGAAACGGTTGGAGGTGATATGTCAGGATATTGAGCTATCGGAAGGTTGGTTATAGAAATAATACCAACCAGCACAATGACTATGGAGATTACAATTGCCGTAACCGGCCGTTTTATAAAAGTTTCTGCGATCATTTTTCAATAAATTTCTAAATCCCGTATTCCAAATCCAATCCACCTAATTACTGCCCATTCACGTTTACAACTGAACCTTCATGCAAATTCTGAACACCTTTTACTACAATTTTTTGTCCTGGCTTTAATCCAGCTTTTACAATAATATTATCGCCTATTTGTGTTCCTAATTCAACTTGCTGTTGATGCACTTTCGAACTATCTCCTAATACAAAAACAGAAAATTCACTTAATTGTTCGTTTACTGCATTGTAAGGAATAATGGTTGCATTTTTTGAAGCTGTATTCTTCACACGTACAGTTGTATTCATTCCCGGCCTCAACAATCCTTTATCATTAGGAAAAGCTAGCCTTACTTTTATCGTGCCCGTTTGTGGATCTACGGCCCTGTCAATAAAATCAATTTTCCCCGGATAAGGATACACCTCTGTGCCAAATGAAATGGTGAAAGTTGAATCCTGCAAATTGCCTTTCTTTTGTTGTAATTCACTAAAGCGGTAAATGTCTTTTTGATCCACGGCAAAATCTATTGCCATAGGGTTATTGGTTGAAATCGTATTTAAAACTGTTTGCCCTGCTACAACTGCAGTTCCCTTTTTCACCTGCGAAATTCCTACTGTTCCTGAAAAAGGGGCATAAATCCGGGAGAACTGAACATTTGAACTTAAGCTCGCCACATTTGCTTTTGAGGCTGCTACTTGTTTTTTAGCAACTTCAAGATTGGCTTCTGCATAATCAACCTGCTGCTTTGCAATTGCATCATGCTGGCTCAGCTCTTCATACCGGGCTGCATCTTTTTGCGCTTTTTCAAGGTTAGCTTCCTGCACCTGCAGGTTCGCAACTGACTGGTCATAATTGGCTTTATAAACCTGCGCATCTATTGCATACAAAAGCCGTCCCTTTTTTACATCCTGGCCGTCCTGGAAATTTACTTCTGTAATATATCCACTCACCTGTGAAGTAAGTTTTATTTCATTCAATGCAATAAGAGTTCCAGGGTACTCGTCGTAATAAATGGCAGTGGTAGATTCAACTTCTGCAACAGTAACGGGCACTGCAGGCGGCGGCCCCTGCTGCTTAGTTTGTTTATTGCCGCAAGACTCAACAAGAAACGCGGCTGCTAAAACAAAGAAAATATATGGGTTCAATTTCATGCTCGGTCTTTTTTTAATAATTTATATTTCCCAAAGATTTCATTACATCTATTTTACTGGATAAAACCTGGTAAAGCGCATTGTAATAATTTATTTGGGCGGTCCTTAAATCTGATTCGGCAGTAATTACATCCAGGTAAGCCTTTACGCCCGAACGATATTGTAATCGTATCACTTCATACACTTCATTTGCCAACGAAAGATTGTCTTTTAATGTATAGAAATTATAAAGGTTGCTTTTATAGGATGACATGGCATCCTGATATTCTGTATTTACCTGGTGCTCGTAACTCCTTATATTATTTGCCGACTGTGTTAGTTGTAATTGCGCCTGTTTTATTTCCTGCAACCTTTTTCCACCCTGGAAAATCGGCAAAGAAAGGGTTATCCCTGCGAACGAGTTTGGATAAGATTGACTGTACAATTTCGAAAACTTATTGTTCAGGTAATTGAGGTTATAATTTCCGAATGCGTAAATATTGGGTAGAAAACTCCATTTATAATATTGCAGGTTGTATTGCTGAAGTTTTTGTTGGGTTTCCAATTGCTGAATTTCGATCCTGTTATTATAATTGATTGTTTGATTAGTGTCAATCAGCGCTTCCTTTTCCATTTGAGTGGTATCGTAATCCAGGTCAAAACTCTTTTGAGAGGGATAACCCATTAATTGTTTCAGGTAAGCATATTTTGATTTAAGACTTTCATCTCCAAAGTTTTTTTGCGCCTTTGCATTATTGAGTGAAATAGTGGCTCTTTTATAATCCGTTTTGTCTACGATGCCCGCCTGGTATTGATAGTAGGCGTCTTTTAAACTTTGTTGAGTTCTTGCAATATCCTCTTCAGTAACTTTTAATTGTTGCATAGTAAGAATAAGATCATAAAAAGCTTTACTTACGGATGCAGCAAGATCTATTTTTTTCGTTTCTGTATTTTCAGATGCTGAAAGGCGTACATCGTTTGACGTGCGGGAGGCTAATAATACATCACGGTTAAAAATATTTTGCGTAAAAGCAAAGTTTGCACCTGAAGTGTTATAAGTTCCTGAATGGGAAAGATTGCCATTAAAATTAAAGGTGGGTAGTTGAAAATTGTGTTGAAGATTGTATGTAAAATTTAACTGTGGATACCAGTCAGCCAATTTATTTTTAATCTGTGCTTCAGTAATCTGTTCATTAATATTTGCATTCTGAATATCAGGATTGTGTTGGATGGCATATTGAATGCAATTTTTCAAAGTAGCTTCTTGCAATACCGGTAGGCTATCGGTTTTCTGGGCTGATAAAAAACAATGAGAGAATAAGAAAACTGCTATAAGTGGTAAACTTTTTTTCAATCGGGTGTTCCTTTTAATTTTTCTGAAAAACATATTTCTTTCTCTTTTTCATTTTAAATTCAATCCCCGGAATAGCTCAATTCGAATTAAACCAGGACGGCATCAAATAATATTCTATTTCCATGCACTTCTTTTCTTCTCAGATATCATGAATACTACAAGCAAATGAAATTTTTTGTTGGATGGTAACCCGCCGAATGAATAAATATTAAAAGGTCAGTAAACAAGAAGAAACCTATGTTTGTCGATCCTTTTTTCCGGCTTTTCAGTCATTCGGAGCGCGAAGTTATGAAGAAAAGGAATCATAATCTGATTGTCAATCAAACTATAATACCGTTGAAACAAATTGATGGAACTATGACATTTCTTTTTATTTCTCTACTAATTCTTCATTTATGTTATAAAATTTCAATTCCGAAATTCTTGTTGAAGCCTTTTGTTGCGTAATAGATAATATTATATATTTTGCTTCCGTAACCGG
>JBBQWJ010000130.1:0-9368 GCA_038210685.1 Chitinophagales bacterium
CCAATGCCTATCAAACCTTTTACCGGAACCCCTTGTTGATTAAATCTGTCAACGATCGCTTTGGCACCAAAACAAGTTCCTTCAACCAGTGCTTTAAAAAAACGCGGCGCATCGGTTCCTAAAGTTAATCCACTCACCGCAGCTTTAAGCAATTGATCGGCATCTGGCGTTCTTCTTCCGTTTAACCAATCTACTGATAATTCATCATTTTCATCTAAAGCCAATTTTTGTGCTTCTTCAGAAAGACGGGCAATTATTTTCCCTGAGATTTCTCCAATAAGTTTTTCAGCAGTTTCAGCATCAATCACTGATGAACCGGGAATCAAATTAAATAATGGCCAGGATAAAATATTTTTAAACCATGCGTAGGTATCGCCGAAGGCTGACTGGCCCGCTTCCATTCCCATCATGCCGGGGATAACGGAGCCGGGCACCTGCCCGCAAATGCCTTTTACCAAAGTATCTTTTACTTCATCTATGGGAGCTACCAACATGTCACACGTTGAAGTTCCCATTACTTTACTTAGATAATAAGGTTCTATCTGCCCTCCGACTGCCCCCATGTGCGCATCAAAAGCACCTACGCCCACAATTACATTTGTTGATAGGCCTAATTTATCAGCCCATTCTTCGGATAAATTACCGGCCGGTTTATCGGCAGTGTAAGTGTCGGTAAATAACCTTGAAGTAAAATTATTTAATAATGGATCGATTGAAGTAAAGAAATCATTGGGTGGCAGTCCTCCGAATTCTTCTGCCCACAAAGCTTTATGGCCTGCCGAACAAACGCCACGTTTCATTTCATGCACATCGGTTCCTCCTGTCAATAAAAAAGGAATCCAGTCGCAATGCTCAACCAGGGAATAACAGGCAGACCTTACTGCTTCATCCACACGCAGTAAACGAAGTAATTTTGCCCAAAACCATTCTGACGAATAAATACCACCGACATACTTTAAATAATTAACATCAAACTTCTTGGCCTGTTCATTTATTTCTGCCGCTTCTTTGGTTGAAGTATGGTCTTTCCATAATACAAACATTGCATTAGGATTGTTTTCAAATGAAGGTAATAAGGCAAGTGGCGTCCCGGATTTATCAACGGCTACAGGTGTTGAACCGGTTGTATCTACTGAAATAGCTTTTATGTTTGCAGAAACCGTTTCACCCGCTTTTTGCAGGCATTCTTTAATGGTTGCTTCTAACCCTTCTACATAATCTAAGGGATGTTGCCGGAATTGATTTTGCCCGGGGTTACAATACAAACCTTCTTTCCATCTTGGATAATGAAAAACTGAAGAAGCAATTTCATCACCATTGCCGGCATCTACAACAACAGAACGAACTGAATCAGTTCCAAAATCAACACCAATGACAAATTTTTTTTGATCCATCTTTTTTTAAAATCTTTTTATAATAATTAAGGTATTCCTTAAAGTTTCAAGCAATTCTTCGAATTTGGAAAGGGCTTAATCTCAATTTTTATAGCCTTTACTGTTTTAAAAACAACGTTAAAAAAATAAATTCATCCCTGACAGAGAAGTCTATTAATTGTCAAATGTACAATTATTAACAAAAGTTCATTCTTTTTTTTCTTTTTTTTAAATCGTTCGCCAGGATTCATTCATTTAGAATTATTTTTACATCTTACATACCGCAAAAAATATCTTTAAATGGAGCTAAAACGCTATAACCGCCAGAACAGAATGCTTATTGCGGTTGATTGTATCATTTTTGGATTTGATGGACAACATCTGAAACTATTGCTGATCAAAAGAGACTTCGAACCAGAGAAAGGAAGATGGAGCTTGATGGGCGGATTTGTTCAACCCGGAGAAAGTTTTGAAACTGCAGCACAAAGAGTTTTAAAACAACTAACCGGCCTGGAAAATGTTTACCTCGAGCAATTGTATGCTTTTGGTGATCCACATAGAGATCCCCAGGAACGCACTGCTTCAATTGCTTATTTTGCTTTAATTGATATTTCCAAATATGAAAAGCAATTGAGCAGCGATTTCCATGCAGAATGGTTTTCTTTAAAAAAAATGCCTTCACTGATATTTGACCACAAGGAAATGATCAAAATGGCCAAAGAAAAGCTGAGGTACAAAGCAGCCTTCCATCCAGTACTTTTTGAATTGTTACCTGCAAAATTTACGCTACCCCAATTACAGAATTTATATGAAGGCGTTTATGAATCACTCATGGACAAAAGGAACTTTAGCCGCAAAATACTATCAACCGGGTTGCTGATAAAACAAAAACAAAAAGATAAAGAAGGCTCTAAAAAAGGCGCTTTTTATTATAAGTTGGATAAGAAGAAATACCAACACCTGTTCAACTCCTTTTTAAAGTTTGTTCCTGACCCAGGTAAAATAAAATAAACCAGAGTTTGTACTTTTTTTAAATAAATCTTTTCTGATGATTACGATTTATTCATTATTTCAACTCCAACACCACTACTGATTTTGGAGGAAGGCTTACCACCAGTTCATCCTTATCTTTTTTGGCATTTGAAAATTTGGCCACTTTTATCTTATCAGGATTTTCAAAAGAATTATAATCATTAAAATTCGCAGAAGTCAGGATCCTGCCAGTTACTTTATTCCATTCTGTTTCTCCAAAAGAAGTACGAACAGTTATCGTTTTTGAAGGATCAATATTTACCAATGAAATATGAATAGCACCGGTAGAATCTTTTGAAGCCGATGCGTTTACTGCAGGAATATGATCGCTTCCTGAAATATAATCAGGCGTAATCAATTGGATGGGCAATAAGTCCGCATCCTGGTGAACCTTATACATATCAAACACAAAATAAGTAGGCGTAAGCACCATTTGCGCGCCCTTGGTCAACACTAAAGATTGCAGCACATTTACTGTCTGGGCAAGGTTTGCCATCTTTACCCTGTCGCTGTGATTATTGAAAATATTTAAAGTTGAAGCGGCAGCCAGCGCATCACGAAGACTGTTTTGCTGATAGAGAAAAGCAGGATTAGTGCCCGGCTCTGCATCTGTCCATACACCCCATTCATCAACCGCCATGGCCACTTTCTTATCGGGGTCATACTTATCCATAACGGCTGCTTCGTCATCAATAACTTTATTCATCTCCAGCGCCCGCTTTAAAGTACCAAAATATTCATCTTCACCAAATTGGGTAGCTGAACCTTTGTGTCCCCAATTGCCGGTAGGTATGGTATAATAATGAACCGATACACCCCACATCAGGTTATGAGGAATATTTTTCATCAATACTTCCATCCAATGCGTATCATTACCATTCGGGCCACTGGCAATTTTATTTAAATGGGCTCCTGGGTAATCATGGCAAAAGCTGGCGTACCTCCTGTAAAGATCTGAATATTGCTCAGGTGTCATATTACCTCCGCAACCCCAGCTTTCATTTCCAACTCCCCAGAAAGGAACATACCATGGTTTATCACGGCCATTTTCTTTGCGCAATTTGGTGATAGAACTTTCAAGCGGAGAATTGAGATATTCCACCCATTGAGACATTTCTTTGACAGTACCGCTGCCGACGTTGCCCGCAACATAAGCCTGGCAACCAATCAGGTCGCATAATTCCATAAACTCATGAGTACCAAAAGAATTGTCTTCAGTAACACCTCCCCACGTAGTATTTACTGTCTCAGGCCTTTTATCCTTCGGGCCAATTCCGTCCATCCAATGATATTGATCGGCAAAACACCCACCGGGCCAGCGCATCAGCGGTACGTTGATTGCTTTTAATGCATTTACAATATCCATTCTTATACCATCCTTATTGGGAATAGGAGAATTTTTCCCTACCCAAAATCCATCGTAAATATCTCTGCCGAGATGCTCGGAAAACATACCGTAAATATCCTTTGAGATCTTTTGTTTAACAGAATTTGTTTCTACACTTATGGTGGCCGTTGATTGCGAAAAGACAGTGGTCACCAAAGCAAGCATCACAAATAGCAGCAGAAATCGATTAATACGCATAGTAAAACTGTTTATTTGAAAAATTATTTTTTAAGTCTGAAGATCGTTACTGTAATTGTACTCTTTCAATTTTTGCCATCCCGTTCAAATGTTATCAATTCCCGGCAGCGTTTTAATTCAAATAAGATTTGCAATAACGTTAATTATTGTCAAAAATACACTTATTTTTATTTAAGGTTAATTGAAGATTTAATTGTTGATGCAAAATAAGAATCATCTAAAAAAGTTTGTTTACTGGCGGCTTTTGGAAATTCTATTTATAAAACTCTGAGGCTCCAAAGAAGTATAATCTTCGATAAAGGCAATAATGTTATCATAATTTTTGAATTCTTCTTTTGAATGCATAGTCGTTATTACAACACATTTCATTCCGGCATTCTGTGCGGCTTCCACGCCTTTGGGAGCATCTTCAAATACGATACAGTCTTCAGAAGAAACATTTAAAAGTTCCCCACACTTTGTAAAAGTTTCAGGATCAGGTTTGCTCCTTTTTACATCTGCTGCACTTACGATAGCTTTAAAAAAATGGCGAAGATGAAGCCCATCTAAAACAAAATCAATATTTATCGGAATAGCGGCGGAGCCAATAGCCATAGGGATTTCAGCTTTCTTTGCATTTTCTAAAAATTGCTGTAATCCTTTTATTAAGGAAAGATGCGGACGGTAATCTTCCTGGTATCTCCTTTCTTTTTCAACAGACAATTCATGTTTTCTCCCAGGAGAGAAATAATCCGGTCCAAATATTCTTTCCAATAACTCATCATTTTTTCCATACATCTGCACTTTTACTTCATCATAAGTAAGCCCTGCTTTCAAATCATTATTCAGGATATCGTACCACGCCTTTGCATGGAATTGCATATCGTCAATCATCGTTCCGTTCAAATCAAAAATAAACGCCGCTGATCCCATTTATTGATTCAATTTTATTTTATAAACTGTTACCTCATGGTATTTTTCGCCGGGCTTTAAAATGGTGGAAGGAAAATTGGGTTGATTGGGCGAATCAGGAAAATGCTGGGTTTCAAGGCACAAGGCTGAATGTTTCGTAATTGGATTGCCTCCATGATTTCGAAAAGTTCCGTCAAGAAAATTACCGGTATAAAATTGCAAACCCGGCTGTGTAGTATATACTTCCATAGTGCGGCCACTGATGGAATCTGAAAGTTCAACCACTTTTTGCAGCGAAGAAGAATCTTTTCGATTCAAAACAAAATTATGATCGTAACCCCCTTTTACTGAATCAATGTCACGGCCAATTTTCTTTGGAGTTGTAAAATCAAAAGGCGTTCCTTTTACCGCTTTTATTTCACCTGTGGGAATTAATGAACTATCAACAGGAGTGTATTTATCTGCATTAATCCAAAGCGTTTCATCCAAAATTGAATTGTTTACATCGCCTGATAAATTAAAGTAACTATGGTTGGTTAAATTTACCGGAGTCGGCTTATCAGTTTCAGCATTGTATTCAATTCTTAATCCATCATCATCGGTTAAAGTATAGGTAACCTGCACTGTCAGATTTCCCGGGAAGCCTTCTTCACCATCATTGCTTTCATAAGTTAATAAAAGAGAAGGAATGGTATCAGCAGGAATAGATGCGTCCCACACTTCTTTATCAAACCCTTTAAGGCCGCCATGCAAGGTATTTTTTCCATCGTTGGCATTAAGCTTATAGGTTTTATTATCTAATGTAAATTTTGCATTGCCAATCCTGTTGCCGTAACGACCAATCAATGCTCCAAAATAAGGAGGCTTTTGCAGATAAGATTGTAAACTATCAAACCCGATGATAACACTTGAGCGGTTCCCGTTTTTATCCGGAACATCAAACGAGGTAACAGTGCCACCATAATTAGTAATGGTAACAGAATCCCCTTTTTTATTTACCAAAGTATAAAGGTTCACTTCCTTTCCATCCACTTTACCCCAGGAAGTTTTGGTTATGCCTGCCTTAGCAACCGAACTAATTTTTTTTTCTGTTGAGTTATTGCAGGAAAGAGTAAAAAATAAGAGAGCAGCAAATGCTGTAAAACCGCTTAGAAGTTTCATAATTCCAAATTAATTTTTTGAAAGATAAATTATTATTTGTGAGCCTGAGTTATTGATCGGCAATACGTTTGCGTTTAAATATTTCCAGGATCAATTTCGAAGCAATATAGAAAAGATTTTCTTATTAGCTTATCATCGCAAAGGAAATGTAGTAAAAAAACAAATTAAATTGATTCTCATTTCAAATTTCTGTTTCTTTTCAAAGGTCTATTCATCCATAATTATTATTAACTTTATTAACCCTCAAAATTCAAGCGTTATGGACAACATTAAAAAAGAAAATATCAAACAGGAGGTGTTTGACCTTTATGATGATTACGCACACAACCGGCTTAACAGGCGGGCGTTTATGCAAAAACTTTCGGTATATGCAGTTGGCGGACTTACGGTAACCTCTCTCATGAGTTTTTTGATGCCCGATTATAATAACACTTTACAGATTAAGGAAAATGATCCACGTATCACTTCAGAATACATTCATTATGATTCCCCGAAAGGTGGAGGAAGTATTAAAGCTTTATTATCGAAACCTGTTGATGCTAAAAAGAATTTGGGTGGAATCGTTGTGGTTCATGAAAACCGGGGATTGAATCCTTACATTGAAGACGTGGCCAAAAGAGCTGCCATTGCAGGTTTCATAACTATCGCCCCCGATGCGTTAACTCCATTAGGCGGCTACCCCGGCAATGATGATGAAGGACGCGAAATGCAAAGCAAACTCGACAAAAATAAAATGCTGGAGGATTTTATCTCGGCTTACGGCTATCTTAAAAACGATAAAGATTGCAATGGCAAAGTGGGCGTGGTAGGTTTTTGCTTTGGCGGCTGGATCGCTAATATGATGGCTGTACACCTTCCCGACCTGGCAGCAGCGGTACCCTTTTATGGCATGCAACCCGATACGGAAGATGTACCTAAGATACACGCGCCGTTGTTGCTGCATTATGCCGCTCTTGATAACCGTGTCACCAGCGGCTGGCCTGCTTATGAAACGGCATTAAAAGCCAATGACAAAATATATACCGATTACATTTATCCCAACGTAAACCACGGCTTTCATAACGACACTACACCACGTTATGACAAAGCCGCCGCTGAACTTGCCTGGCAAAGGACGATTGAATTTTTTAGAAAATATTTGGAACACACCAATTGAGACAACAGTAAAAAAACGAAGGCTTAAAGATTGAAATGAAAGAAAAAGCATGACCTAATTCTTCTTCTTATTTTTGGTTTATTGAGATGGGAAGACACTTCCTGATTTATATTTGATTCAATTATCTTCCATCTTCTTGTCATAATCCTTTTGCAGCTGGCTAAGTTCTGCATCATAGCCTTCACGGTCAATAAAGGCAGCAGGATTATAAGCATCACCCGGATGGTTTTTACTATGCAGGTTAAACTGGCTTGCGTGCGAAGCCAGCCAAATATCGAAAGAAAGATTTTTCATATTTGAAAGCGTGTACGCATAATCGTTAGCAACGTTTGGATAACCCTTTACTTCTGAAAACTTTTTATCAATAATGATCGAAGGCATAAAAGTAAAACAGAAATCAGCAGAATTTATCTGGTTACTGTAAATACAATGAGTTGTAATCTCAGTATAGGACCTGGAAATAAAGCGTCTTCATCACACAACGGTTTCCTTCTTAACTTTATCTTTTAAAAACAACATAACAAGGTTAAATTTCACCCTTGAAATTATTTGAAGTAATTAAAGTGCCCAACTTTATCCTTTATCCTTTCTTCGATCTTTTATAAATCCATTCAGTTATAAAACAAAAGCCAATAATGGCAGCGGATACAATCACGCCAGTGATGTTTGAGGAGTATTGTTGGTGGATTAATATTGCTGATGCTATCATGCACAACAGGAAACCCACCAAAGGAATTATTTCATTTCCCCCCGTGTTTTTTGATAACTTAAATCCTGCGAGGTTAACCATTCCAAAAATTAATAAAAAACCAACGCTTCCAGCGGTGGATATACTTTCTAAATTAAGTGTATTTACCAAAATTAAAGTTGCAACTGCTGTAATCATTAAGCCAATTGGCTGTTTCCAAAATTGACATAAAAAATAGTTGGGTAGTTCATCATCTTCAGCAATTTCAAAATTAACCTGGCTTCCTCCATACAGTGAAGCATTGATTGCCGAAAAGGTGGATATCAACGCAGCAACCGTTATAATTGAAAAACCAATTTGCCCAAGCATTGGCCTCGCAGCCTCTGCAAGCACATAATCTTTTGCCTTGGTTATTTGTTGAAACGGAAGCGAACCTACCGTTACAAAAGCAATAATGATGTAAAGAAGAATTACAAAAATTACAGAAATGTAATAAGCCCGTGCAATGTTTTTTTCAGGATGTACCAGGTCAGGTACCGCATTAGCAATAAGTTCAAAACCTTCATACGCCACAAAAATTACCATTCCGCCGGCAAATAATTTTAAAGGGCTTTCCCAATGTGAAATGGCTAACTGAGAGATATTCGGATTTCCAATTAATCCATAAGATCCAATTCCAACAAATGCAATAAGAATAATCAATTTGATAATTACGGCATAGGATTCTATTTTTCCCACAACGGCAATGCTGTAATAATTGATGGCAGTTGCCACGATAATAATGGCGCTTGCGTAAATGTGAAAATCAATGGTTTTGTTATGAGTAACCGGGAGTAAGTTTGGTGCATAAGAGCCAAATGCAGAAGCATACAAAGAAAGCATGATGATATAACTTACCCATAAAAGGTTATTCATTCCACCACTAAAAACAGATGCGCCAAACCCCTGGTTGATAAATTTAACGGTGCCACCTCTGTCGGGATAAGTCTTTGAAAGTTTTACATAGCTGTACGAAGTGATCAACGCTAAAATTCCTGCAAATAAAAAAGCTAAAGGCGTTCCCCCTTGTGCCAGGGTTACCGCAAGGCCAAGTACGGCAAATATTCCGCCACCCACCATTCCGCCAATTCCAATGGAGATGGCTTCTTTTAATCCGATTTTTTTTCCAGTTTCCATACTTATTTTGCTATTTCTAAATTGTTCGGCTTCCCGAACAGTAAAGCAACAAATTTAGCGGATTGTTATTTTGATCAGCGAAGTAGAATTTTCTCTCTTACAAATTTGGAAATAAATTAATAAAGATAAATTAGTATTCAATTCAAAAATGTAATTTTAGCCCCTAATGACTGCTGTAGGCAAGAGTTCCATGGCTATAAGTTTTGTACATAAGTATTTGCAGGAAATGTAATTGAGGCAAAAATAAAAATCAACTTATCTGTATAGGCATGAGTGGTAATTACATCAGCAAACGAACAAATTCCC
>JBBQWJ010000131.1:0-9325 GCA_038210685.1 Chitinophagales bacterium
GTATCAGCCCACAATCCACCCCACAATCCTACATAAGCGGGATCTGATGCAACAGGTTCGCCTGGATTATCTATTTTTTGCTGGTTCATATAAGTGAAGATTACAGGCGAAGCAGCATTTCCTAAAGAAAATAAACTTCCCTTAATAAAGAAATTATAAATTCCCTGGAAAATTATTTTTGCGCCCGGATGGATGATTAATGAATCTCCTGCATTAATGATCACATCACCTGTTACGTTATAAGTCTGGTTGGATTCCATTGTTCCTTTGATGGAACCACTGATGTTTCCGGGCTGAACGGTTACCCCACCCGGCACATAAGGTGTCTGAATAGTAGAAGTATTGCTTTTTTTGCAGGAAAATAGTACGGTACCTGCTAAAAGTAAAAGACATAAGCCTGTAAGATTAAATGCCAAGCTTCCTTTTTTTGTTTGTTTCATTTTCTTTTGATTTTCGTTTTTATGATAAAAATTTTATTTAAACCTAAACCCTATGAACATAGATTGATTAAACTTGTCGTGTCTAACAATAATGCTGTTTTTGCTGGTTTGATCAGGGTAATTAATATTATTGAAATAATATCCGTTAGCTGTGGTATGTAGTTCCAGTACAAGTGGATTATTGGTTAAATTGCTCACTTTGGCAAAAAGTGTAACTCTTTTTGAAGCTTTTACGTTAAGTGAAAAGTCAATTTGTGAAGTAGCTTTTTGCCAGTAATCAAGGTTTTTGAAAGGGGATACAATCTCTATCCGCTGGCCTGTATATACCCAACTTACCTCAGCTTCAATTCCGCTTTTTATGTTTTTATACAACAGGGAAAGATTTCCTATGTGATCAGATTGTCCCTGCAGAGGTCGGGTTTGAGTAGAATTGTAAATAACGTAATTGCCGTTATTGTCTTTCGAATAAACAAGTTTCGTAGTGGTAATGGATGATTTGGTATAAGAATAATTACCCCTGATACCGAAATTGCGGAAATGCTTTGTAAATACCAGTTCTGCTCCATAGTTGGTGGCATTACCAAAGTTTTCGGGTTCCAGTACGAATTGGCTAGTAGTTTGCGACTGGAAGGCGAATTCAATAGGATTGGTGATATGTTTGTAGAATGTTCCAGCCATGAAGTAATCTTCCGCACCAAAATAATGCTCGTATCGTAAGTCTAAATTATTTGACTGTACATGTTGAATAGCAGGATTTCCTCTTTGGTCGAAATAATTACCGGAAAAGTTTACGGGGATGTATTCAAAAAAATTGGGCCTGCTTATACCACTGAAATAAGAAGCCCTGATATCGTTTTTATTGTTTAGCTTATACTTGATATTGACGCTGGGCAGGTAATCAGTATAATTGTAGTTACCTGTTTTGCCAGGCAGATAAATTGAGAGTTCAGAAACATAGCTATGTTGGGTATTTTCCACCCTCAGGCCTCCCAGTATTTCCCATTTTTTAAATGCCCATTTTAATTCACCATAATAAGCAAGGATATTTTCAATTGAAGTATAGGTGAGGCCATCTGTGGTATCTACTCTTGTCAACCTCGGGAAAGAAGCATCCTGAATAGTAGTAAAAGGCTGGTTGCCTGAATATAATTGATAGGATTCAAAAACATTATCGCGTGTTTTGTGCCTGTACATTCCACCCACCGATAACAACAATCTTTCAGACAATTTATAATGCCCGTTCAAATAACCCGACCGGTCAATTTCATTAGAATGGGTGAAATTAAAAGGGAAGTCCTGTAAATTTTTTTGTTCTGATGAAAGGGAGTGATTGCTGTTATCATACTTTAAAATGTCAGAATATTGCTGGTCGATCCATACCGGCGTTTTGCTTAGAGCCTGTGAATACACCAGCGACCAATCTGCAGAAAGCTTATCGGTGATTTGGTGCTTTCCCTGCAAGCTGTTGCTCCAGATGATCTGCCTTTGAAAAAGCGAACGGTCGTAAACATAATCCTGTCCTGATAAGTGAAGATATTGGGATAATCCTTGCTGAAGATTTCGGTGCTCTATCCTGTCCAGTTGAAAGAAGGCAGTATAGAAACTTATTTTATTGCGTTCATTAAAATTATAGTTTAATACCAGGTGCGTACCTAACCTATTTTGCAGGTTGTTGTAGGTACGGTATTCCAGCGGTGCAAAAACCGGTGTGTTGGGAGTAGGTATCGGTTGGGGCTGGCCACTTGGTGGATAGAATAATGAAGAACTTCCTTTATAAATATGCTGGTAACTAACGGCTGCCAGGAAGCCAAACTTTTGAGTGATCCTTCCGCCGATACTTCCATTAATAAATCCATTTACCGGATATTTTAAAGTTCTATATTCCAGGTATTTTACATTAAAATCTGAAGGCTGAGGTGCATACCCCGATCCGTGAATTTCATAGGGAGTCTTAAAAGGCGCCCCACTGTGGTCGAACGTGGTGAAAGCGTGGGTGTTAAAAAAGGAATTATACCCCAGCGAACTATTCAGGCTATAAGCAAGATGCTCTGGAGCTTCTTTGAGTACCATATTGGTAACTCCGCCAATGGCATCACCTTCCATGGATGGAGTCAGCGATTTTACCACTTCCAATCTTTGCAATAGGTCGGAGGGGAAAATGTCTAGGGGTATAGAACGTGTTTTATCGTCCGGACTTGGAATTTTTACTCCGTTGATAGTAGTATAATTGTATCTGTCTGCCATGCCCCTTATAATGGCATTTTCACCATCGCCTGAACTGTTTTTCACTAGGGACACTCCGGCAGCCCGCTGTAGTACATTACCTACTGTAATATCCGGTGAATTCTCAATTGCCCTGGCAGATATGATGTTCAACAAATTGCTGGATATCCTCTCTCCTCTACGGGCACTTATATCCGATCCTTTGCTCATATTGGCATTCACCACCACGGCATCCAATTTATCGGCATGCAATTTCAATTGAATGTCATTATGCAGGGTTATGCCTTTGTTCGCTTCAACCGTAGTTTTCTTCGAATCGTACCCTACATATTGAATGCCTTCCGTGTAAGTTCCCGCTTCAATGTTTTTGAAAACATAAGAACCATCAAGGCCGGTGTAGGTGCTGTATTTTTTGGCATTGCTTTTTAAAGTTACCGTTGCGGCAACAAGGGATTCTCCGTTTGCCACATCTGTAACTTTTCCTCTTATTTCCTGGGAAAAAGCAGGGACCACAGTTGCTGTTAAAAGTAGTGTGGTGATTGAAAATGAAATAAATTGGAATCGAAGAAAATTTGAAGGAACACCCATTTAATTGGCCATTTAGATTGCTAATGAGCGCAAATTTATAGAGGTGAACAACGCGAGAAGGCCGCCAGGAAGGAATTAACCTAATGATGATGTTTTCTTAATGTAATGATAATATTAACTTCAGAAAAAAATCAGATTTGCTACCAGCAAAGGGTGAAAGTATGAGTGGTGCATACCTTCAAGCGGCTTTGCAATTCTAACCCGGTATTATTTATTGTTTAATTGAAGCGGAAAATCGAGCTGCATAAAATTATGCAGTTTTTTTCGCGTTGGCTATACATCATGGCAAGCTTGCTTCGTTCGGCAATCTTATTATCAGTTATTTCGTAACATAGTTGTTCTTCGTCAAGTGCATAGCCTGGAGGAGGGGAATGAAACCGGGATGTATAATTTTTACTTTTTCTTCAACGCTTTTAAGGTCAGCTGTCATCTCATTAATAAAAATTATTTCAGCCGACTTGTATAAGATAACACCAGAGATTATAAAAAGAGCTACGGCAGAATGAGGTTAATAATCGAATGCTTTGTAAGTAATTTCATTTAGTGCGGGGCTTTTCATTTGATTCGGTATTGAACAGATAACCCATACCATAAACCGCCTTTATATAATCTCTGCCCCCGTTCTCTGATAATTTTTTCCGCAGGTTTTTGACATGCGTGTAAATAAAATCGTAGTTATCGTTCATGTCAATATGATCGCCCCAGAGATGTACTACAATGGCTTCTTTTGTTACTACTTTGTTTTTGTTGGCAGTAAAATACAACACCAGTTCATATTCTTTTCTGGTAAGTTCGACAATGACATTATTTACAGTTACGGTTTTGTCATGTATATCTATTATCAGGCCGTCGGTAATAAAAATCCGGTTTTGCCCATCAAAGTATTTCCTTCGAATTATAGCCGCAATGCGGGCCGACAGTTCTGGCAAATGAAAAGGTTTTGTTAGGTAATCATCAGCCCCAAGTTCCAGCCCTTCAATTTTATCATTCAGCGAACTTTTTGCGGAGATAATTAATACCCCGTCTTTTTTACCCTGGCTTTTGAGTTCTTTTAATATATCAAGGCCATTCCTATTTGGAAGATTGGTGTCAATCAGTACGCATTCATAAGTACTACTGTTTATTTTATGAATTGCCTCATTAAAATTATATGCCGTTTCACAAATAAAATTATATTTAGAAAAATAGGTACAGATGCTTTTTGACAATTTATACTCATCTTCTATTACCAAAAGTTTCATTATTGTATTGGTTTTGAAGATTAATGTTCTACAAATTTGTCCTTTTATCTTTCTGATTTTGTGTGTTTACATAAACTTCATTTTTTAATAACTATTTGGTAACAATGGCGGGTGAGTAAATTTTTACTTGTGATAAGTAAAGAATGCTTCCAAAATCGGCGGAACAGTTTCAGTGAATGAAGAAGAACCTGACATCAAATTTGCGGTATACCGGTTTCTTCCATCGGCCCTCAACCTTTTCAGAGATCAATTAAATGTTTGTCACCTTGATTTTATGATTGCTTTGTAAATTGCTATATTTTACACTGCGCAAAAATTGCTGATACCAATAACCGGAAGATTTAATGATGCGTTGATGCGTTGAAAAATTTACATAGATCAGTCCGAAGCGTGGGCGAAAACCTTCTGCCCATTCAAAGTTGTCCATTAGTGTCCAGATAAAATATCCATGCACATCTACACCTTCTTTTTTCGGTCGCAGCACCTGGAAAATATGGTCTTTCAAATATTGCGTTCTTTTTTCATCGTTTACTTTTCCATTCGTAGCTGTGTCTTCAAAAGCAGCCCCGTTTTCAGTCACTATAATTTTCGGGATATTTTTATATCTGCCAAACTTTTTCAAAATATGGTAAATGCTTTCCGGGTAAACTTCCCAATTCATCAAAGTTCTTTCCACATTCCTTTTATCAGCTTTAATTATTTTGGCTTTTAAAAAAGGCATAAGATAAGAATGCGATACAACCTCTCTTGTATAATTTTGAATTCCTACAAAGTCCATATCAAATCCTAATTTTTTTTCGTCATCTGCTTTCATAAAGCCCTCTATTCTCTCTAAAATTTTTAAATCTTTTACCGGATAACCTAAGCCAAGCAGCGGTTCAATAAATAAACGATTAAGAAGTGCATCTACTTTTACGGCAGCCTTATAATCTTTCTCTTTCTCCTTGAATGGCTCAATATGAGAGCAGGAGAAAGTTGTTCCAATATTAAATTTGCTTCCCAAAGAACGAATAACTCTTCCGCCTTCTGCCTGGCAAAGTGCGGCATGATGAACAGCGGATAAAAAAGAGGTAAGCCCTTTTCTTCCGGGCGCGTGAACACCTAAAAAATACCCGGCTCCTGTAAAAACCATTGGTTCATTTATTACCATCCAGTTTTTTACACGATCACCAAAAGCTTTTATGCAAACAGATACATAATCAGAAAACCAATCAATAATATCGCGATTGGTCCAGCCTCCTTTCTTTTCCAGTTCAAGCGGTAGATCCCAGTGGTATAAAGTAATCCACGGTTCAATGCCCAATTCAAGGCAAAAATCAATGACACGATTATAAAAATCAATTCCATTTTCGTTAACCACTTTTCTTCCTGTAGTCATTATGCGGCTCCATGACAATGAAAATCTAAAATTGGGAATATTCAATTCATACATCAGTGCAATGTCACTGGTATATTGTTCGTAAAAATTGCAGCTCGCATTTGCGTTTTGGTTTTGGAAGATTTTGCCTTTGGTATTTGCAAATTCATCCCATATTGATTTTCCTTTTCCATTAGTATTATGTGCTCCTTCTATCTGGTAAGCGGCAGTTGACACTCCCCACTTGAAGTCATTACCAAAATCTTCCCGGGTCATTTATTGTAGATTTTTTAAAAGGAATTTTTTTAAAGAGGTTTTCTTAAAATCCTGCCATGAGGGAATGGAATTGCCAAGTATGGCTGGTTTTCTATATTGACTATGTTTCCTGATGATCATGTCATTTATATCAGAAGTAATATCAGGAAAATTAACTTCAACTTTTTCTTCACTCTTTAGCCATTTTTCTATTTTGGGAAGATGCTTTTTCTTTAGTGATTTTATTACGTTCACTTTCATTTCTTTTAAAGCCGCAGCATTACAATGTTGTTCATATTGATTTTTCATGGGAATTACCATCAGTTTTTTTTGGAGAAACAATGCCTCAGCCGGTGTTTCAAATCCTGCGCCACAAAGCATTCCAGCACATGACGACATGCTTTGGATAAATGCTTCATTTGATATGGGCTCAATGGTAAAGTTGTTTTTAGTATACGCCTTTTTTGTATGTTTTGAAAAAAACTGCCACTTTACATCTCCTGCGTTTTTAAGGACTTTTAAAATCTTTTTATCATCGTATGCCGGAAGATAAACCGTATAATGCCCAAGATTTTTTGGTTCAAGCTCTCTTACTTCTTTCCTGATCACGGGCGTGAAGACATGGTGATTATAAGATTTAAAATGGAAACCGTATTGGTAAGTTACCGGAGCATATCTTTTTAAAATGGTTTTACTAAAGGGATCTGTTTTTTTAGGTTTAGGTGATTTTTTATTGAGTACGCCCAGTTGATGGCTGAGTCCGATGCATTCCTTCTTTTTAATGAAACAAGCCCAGGCACTTACCGGTTCAAAATCGCTTATCACCAAATCATAATCTTGTACAGCAAGGCTTTTTATTTCTTTATAGAGTTTTTTGAGATGACTGTTTTTATAGGTTTTAAAAAGATCGACACCACCATTTTTCCCAAAAATAAAACTGAGTCCTTTGAACCTGTATTTTACCGGATAAGGAAGTTCAACATCTGCCTGTACACCACTTATCAGTATATCCAATTCGCCCTTCTGCTGAAGAACGGGAATGATATCCCGCGCCCTGCTTAGATGGCCATTTCCCGTTCCCTGGATTGCATATAATATTTTCATTTAAAATGCTTCTTTCATTAAATTAAACTCGGTCAACAGATTATTAAAGAGTTCGTTATTATTTAATTCATCTTCCAGGAAAGGCTCTTCTACCTTCATTTTTTCAATTTCATTTTCATCAAAACGATAAATGCTCCATTTGCCGTTATTGTATTCCAGTGCTGTAAGATTCTCGACCCAATCTCCTGAATTTAAATATTGAATGGCCACGTCTTTATTAGTGATCTCTTTTATTTCCGGATGGTGTATATGGCCACAAATCACATAATCGTATTTTTGAAAAATGCCAATGTCAGCAGCCGTTTGTTCAAAATCATTGATAAATTTTACCGCACTTTTCACACTGTTTTTTATTTTTTTTGAAAGCGATAATTTTCCTTTTTTAAAAATTTTTACTGAAATAAAATTCGCAAAACGGTTAATTAAGATCAGCGTATCATATCCGATGGCTCCTAATTTCGCGAGCCATTTTGAATGTTGCATGGTTACGTCAAACACATCTCCATGAAAGATCCACGCTTTTTTTTCATCATCAAGATCGAGCACCACTTTGTTCACAATCTTCAACGACCCCATTTTAAAACCCACAAATTTTCTCAGCATTTCATCATGATTACCTGTAACGTAATATATTTTTACGCCTTTGCTTATCCACTCAAGCAGTTGCTTTATTACTTTCGTATGGCTTTTGGGCCAATACCTTTTGCTGAACTGCCAAATGTCAATAATATCCCCGTTAAGAATTACTTTTTTAGGCTTAATACTTTTTAAATAATGCAACAGTTCTTTAGCGTGGCAGCCATAAGTACCCAAATGAACATCAGAGATTACCACCACATCAACTTTTCTTTTTTTCTTTTTTCCCATTAGTGATGATAACTTTTTAGGGGAGAATAAAAACTGGAAAACCGGAAAAGAAATAGACGCGTTAAGAAGTCGGTTAGCCGGTTGCGTAATGAATGCATAAATTCATGTTTAAGATGGTTAGAGATAAGATTGACAGGAAGAAAAACTGGTAATTTTTAGATCGGATCAGAGGCAAATAAACAAATCCACTCAATTTGAGGTTTAATGGTTATGCAAAATGAAGCATTTAAAATGAACTGAACATTATGTAATCATTACGTGAATGTTAAGAAATTAGGCAATCTTGATTCTTTTAAAGGAGAAGTTGAAAATAAAATTTTTAAAGAGGTTGGTTTATTTTTTTGTGTACTCCTAAATTCTAATAATTAAAATCTTTCCAAAAAATCCGTTCACTGTAAAATAGTGTAACCGTTACTGTTAGTGTATGAATGTTATATCTTTATCAACTACCAGCCGGTAATAGGGGCTTCGATTACGGTTACTTTAGGATTCCATTACCCAAGCACTACAGTAGAACAACAAATACTACAAATTCTTTTTTTGAATACATATAACGTTAAGGGACAAATGATTTCTTTGACTTAACAATTTGGTAAGAATAAGTTAACGATTAAGTAATCCAAAGGTAACATTAGAGTATTCACTTTGCCCCAACAATAATGAATTCCAGGCTAAAGTTTTTTCACAAGCAAAACAGGATTTATGCTGTACCACCTTATATTCCTATAAGGTGGTTTTCTTATTGTAAAGCAATAAATATTACTGATTATTATTTTAATGTTATACCGGTTATGCACACACTAAACAATTTGCCTGCATCCTATTAGATTACCGGTCTTTTATTTTGTTTCAATTTTCACGGACCGGAACAAACAGGAAATGCTGTGCCGCTGTGGCAGGTATAGATCCTCCAAACTTAAAAGGACGATCAATCCTTATCCTTTCCTGCGACCCACACAAAGGCGCTGCGTCGTGGTTCCGGAGTTATACTTTCATTTCCTTTTACCGATTTCCAAATCTCGTTATTAAGGAGGCGGTCTGGTACAAGGTCGGGACTTTTAAAATTAAACCGGGAAGATGTTTTTTCTTTATTCTTTGCACCAGAATTGCGTGCGTTAATATCTACTTGTGCATCAAGGGCAGTATAAGGTGTGGTGTCGGGTTCAGCCTGGAAACAATTCCACATAGGAACTGCCGCTGCGTCGTATTGGCTCATCGGTGGCAGGCCAAGTATCAATTCGATAGTTCTC
>JBBQWJ010000132.1:0-9232 GCA_038210685.1 Chitinophagales bacterium
AAATATGTAATTATCTTTTTTGACTTACTGTCCAAAGAATATTTGATACCGGAGTTTAGGAATCTCACCCCGTATTCATAAAAATTTGCACCTGGAACACCGCCGCCTGATGTGGTTCTTGAAAATACTGACGCGATGTATTCTTCTTTGATCACGTCTGATAATATAACTTCTGTCTTTAAATCTTTTCTTCCTGTAAGCATAAATTCTTCATTAGGATTTAATAAAAAATCTACTAAATCAATCAAAGAACTTTTGCCAGAATTATTTTTTCCAATGATAATGTTTATGGGATAAATTTTTTCAAAACCTTGTTCTTCATAATCAAGCACTTATAATTTTTAACTTTTACCGAGGTGTTGAGAATCATATTTTTATAACTTTTTAACCATTACAATTTTCATATAATCTGCGCGCTTGTTGTTGGTGTCCGTGCTAATGGCTTAGACGCAGCGATCACCAACAATATTTCCAAAATAAAAATACCAAAAAAAAGTTGGTTTACTGTTCCTTCTTTAATATAAAAAACCGCTTCAAATATTGAACCGGTTTTTATTAATATTGATTAACGTTGATTAAATAAGTGGTGGAATATCTTCAGGTATTTCATGAACATCCTCGCGGTCATCATAAGGATATTTATCCGGGTTTCTTAAGCGGCTGTGATGGCGGCTATATCCGAAATAAATAACGAAACCGATGATTAACCAGCCAAAAAGCCTTACCCAATTTGTCCAGCCTAAGCCGAATATCATTGCCGAGCAAACTAAAATACCACAAATAGAAATTACCTTAAACGCAGGAACTTTGAAACCTCTTTTTAATTCCGGATGTTTTACCCGCATGATCCAAACACCGGCACACACTAAAATAAATGCAAAGAGGGTTCCGATGCTAGTCATATCGCCCACAATATCTCCCGGAATGAAAACCGAAAAAGCGCCAACCAATAATAAGAAAATTAAGTTGGACTTATAAGGCGTTTTGAATTTCGGATGAATGTCTGCAAACACTTTGGGTACAAGGCCGTCTTTACTCATTGAATAAAATACCCTTGATTGCCCCATCAGCATTACCAGTATTACCGAAGAAAATCCTAGTAAAATAGCAATGGTTACCAAATCACTCAGCCACTGGAACGCCGGAACCCATACACCGCCTACCATTGAGCCACTCATGTGTTCGATTGCATATACTACAGATGCTTCACTTCCATTGTTTCTGAATTCATGCACTGAAGCAACTCCTGTGAGCACATAAGAAAATAATATGTATAAAATAGTACAGATCACCAACGATCCCAAAATACCAATTGGCATATCCTTACCCGGATTCTTGGTTTCCTGCGCAGCAGTTGAAACCGCATCAAACCCTATAAAGGCAAAGAAGACGACTCCCGCTGCTCCCAGTATTCCTAATATTCCTCCATAGTGATAAGAGATTCCCATGTGGTCGGTATAAATAGTGGGTGCCGGTATAAAAGGAGTATGGTTTTCAGGTTTCATATATTGCCAGCCAACAACGATTACCACTATAACAATGGCTACTTTTAATATTACAATGATCGAATTTACCAAAGCTGATTCCTGCATTCCTCTTATCAATAAAAGTGAAAGAACAATTACAATTCCCAAGGCAGGTAGATTCATGATTCCATGATGCAGGTGGTCTGTTGAAACATTAAAAGGCGAATGGCACCATTCGTACGGTATTCGCGTATGAAAAATTTCTAAGAATTTATTGAAATATTCTGCCCATGCGATCGCCACAGTTGCAGCACCCACACCATATTCCAGAACAAGATCCCATCCAATGATCCAGGCGATAAATTCACCCATGGTAGCATAAGAATAAGTATAAGCGCTACCGGCAATCGGGATCATTGAGGCAAATTCTGCATAACATAACCCGGCAAATGCACATCCCAATGAAGCGACAACAAAACCATATGTAACAGATGGGCCTGCATGTTGGGCTGCCGCTGCTGCGGTTCTTACAAATAACCCGGCGCCTATGATTGCGCCAATTCCAAGCGCAATAAGGTTTAAAGGTCCTAACGTTCGTTTTAATGTATTTTCTGATTCACCTGCTTCATGCATTAGATGACTTACAGGTTTCGTAATAAATAAACTACTCATCGTATTTCTGCGGAGTTTTTAATTTAAAAAGAGTGAAAAATAAAGAAATAATATTAAATCGGTTATAAGAAATGTTTCGGATCAGTATTAAATATCCTGAAAAGTAAGAAATAAATTAAAAAAACTGTGGAAAAAGTTTTTGAATCGGCAAATGGATGTTGCTTAATTATTAAAAAACCTTACACTAATAAAGCACCGGCTACTTCAATGTTTTTGTCTTGTAACAATTGATGAATGTTACCCAGGGTAACCTGTGTAATCTGTTCCAATGCTTCTCTTGTGAAAAAAGCCTGGTGTGCCGTTACCAATACATTTGGAAAACTCATGAGCAACTGTAAAGTGTCATCGGCAATAATATTTTCAGAGAGATCACGGAAGAATATTTTTTCTTCCTGCTCGTAAACATCAATTCCCAAATAACCTAACTGCTGCTCTTTAAGTGCTTCAATTACGGCGGGTGTATCTATTAATCCTCCACGGCTTGTATTAATAAGCATCGCGCCTTTTTTCATAATAGCAAGTGTGTTTGAATTTATAAGGTGATGAGTTTTTGGCATCAACGGACAATGGAGTGAAACAATATCCGACTGCTTTAAAACTTCTGCAAGAGGAAGATATTGTATGCCTCTTTCTGTTAATTCAGCATTTTCTTTCACATCATAAGCAATCACATGGCAACCCATTCCCTGCATAATTTTACAAAATTCTGCACCGATATGACCTGTTCCAATTACACCTACAGTTTTTCCTTTCATAGTAAAGCCAAGTAAACCATGTAGTGCAAAATTTTGTTCCCTTACACGGTTGTAGGCTTTATGTGTTTTTCGGTTGAGGGTAAGAATCATTGCCAGTGCATGTTCTGCCACTGCTTCAGGTGAATAGGCGGGCACACGGCAAACGTGGATATTATTTGCTTTTGCGGCTTCAAGATCTACATTATTAAAACCTGCACATCGCAAAGCGATTACTTTTACACCCTTTTTAGCCAATACTTCAATTACCAGCTTATCAACTTTGTCATTTACAAAAATGCAAATAGCATCTGTAGCTTCTACTGCCTGCACAATATGCGGTCCGAGATGGGTTTCAAAAAAAGTAAATTCGAAATTAAAATTGGCATTCCCTTTCAGGAAAAATTCATTATCGTAAGGTTTGGCAGAAAAAAATGTGATCTTCATGCGGTAAAGATAAATAAGCTTTTCTACAGGCGAATATTACGAGTTCACTTCAGGATTTATTACTGAAGTTTCACCTGTTTGATCTTGCTTTGCAATATTGGGAAGCAAAAATGAAACGAATGAACCGGCGCCTACATTTCCAAAAACAGCATCCATAAATAATATGAACATGAGTGCGTGGCCGTTTTCCTGTAAAGCGGGAGCGGGGTTTGCAAGTTCCTTAATTGTCTGGCTTACGGCGGCATATTTATTATTTAAAATAATTATTGCTATCAAATTTTTTAAACAACAGAAATCGTGCTAATTTGTTGCTTTACTGTTTCATTGCATTTTTCAAACTAATTCGTTCCAATAAAATGCACATATCATTCTATTTCTTAGTTTTGGCTTTTCTCATCTAACTGATTATATGAATAAAAGAAAAAGTGCTTTTCTTGTTCTAATTGTTCTTACTATTACGGCCTTATTCCATTTAATTGACCTGTATAATTTCAATAGCCTTTCTCCTTTTTTTTTAAGAATACTTAGATGGGCGTTCATTGGGTCATTAATTGTTTTTGCACTTTATAAACGTACACTCACCACATGGATTTTAGTGAGCATGGTAATCGGTGTAGAAATAGGTCTCGATTTTCCTGAATTTGCTAAAAATCTAAGAGTTCTCAGCCTGATATTTTTAAGGTTGGTCAAAACGATAATCGCCCCCATTCTTTTTTCAACTTTAGTCGTTGGCATTGCAGGTCATTCTGATTTAAAACAGGTGGGAAGGATGGGCTGGAAATCAATTTTATATTTTGAGGTAGTAACCACTTTTGCCCTTATTATAGGCCTGCTTGCCATTAATATTTCACAGGCGGGAGTTGGGATTCATATTCCTCCGGGATTTCATGAAGAATTACCTGCGGCAGTACCGCAAACCTGGCAGGATATTGTGTTGCACATTTTTCCTGAAAATATTATAAAATCTATTTACAATGGCGATGTTTTGCCTATAGTAGTTTTTAGTGTTCTTTTCGGGATAGGACTGGCGATGGTAAAGGAAGAAAAGCGCAGGCCCATGTTGCGGTTTTCTGAAAGCCTTGCTGAGACCATGTTTAAGTTTACTAATATTATTATGCATTTCGCTCCCTTTGGTGTGGGCGCTGCCATTGCAGTTACGGTAGGTCATTTGGGCCTGGATATTTTGTATTCTCTCATAAAACTGCTTCTAACCTTATATGCTTCCTTGCTGGCTTTTATTGGTATAGTTCTTTTTTCTATCGCTTACTTTTTAAAAATCCCAATCCGGCAGTTTATAAAAGCTGTATCCGAACCGGTAGCCATCGCATTTGCTACTACCAGTTCAGAATCTGCTTTGCCCATCGCTATGGAAAATATGGAAAGGTTTGGGGTGCCCCGAAAAATAGTGTCTTTTGTTTTGCCTACCGGCTATACTTTTAATCTTGACGGAACAACTTTATATTTATCTCTTGCCAGTGTATTTGTTGCACAGGCAGCGGGCATTCATCTTTCAATAGGTGCGCAATTGATCATGGGTTTTACGCTAATGCTTACCAGTAAAGGGGTTGCCGGTGTGCCCCGCGCTTCATTGGTAATTTTGCTGGGCACTGTTTCTTCATTTGGATTGCCTTTTTGGCCGGTAATGGCCATTTTAGGTATTGATGAATTGATGGATATGGCGCGTACTTCTGTAAATGTGATTGGCAATACTTTGGCTAGTTGTGTAATTGCAAAGTGGGAGGGAGAGTTTGACCAGGAAAAAGCTTTGGCCTTTGTTCCCGATTAGTAATTTCCATTTCTATTAGCAATTTTTGTTGTTTCTTTATCCGGTAAAATCGTTTAAGTGCCCTTGTAAATTTTTTTGAAGTGACTTTGATAGAAATCTTAGGAATAAATATAAAAGATATTTTAAATCCGCAATTCTACATTGAACATGGCGGGTTGTGGATGATCCTTTTTATTGTTTTTGCAGAAACAGGGTTGTTTGCCGGATTTTTTTTACCCGGCGATGCGTTACTTTTTGTAACCGGTATTTACAGTGAACAAGTGGTACAAGCTGCCTTATTTAATTCTCAAAGCCAATGGGTGAATCTTGGTATTTTGTGGGTGTTGATCTCATTAGCGGGTATTATTGGAAATTTTATTGGCTATTGGTTTGGAGTAAAAAGCGGCCCTTTTTTGTACGAAAAAAAGGATACTTTTTTCTTCAGAAAAAAACATTTAATTCAGGCTCATGAATTTTATGAAAAGAACGGTGCAGGAGCAATTGTCCTGGGGAGGTTTATTCCTTTTGTACGAACTTTTGCACCTATTGTAGCTGGTATAGTAAAAATGGACAAACGTAAGTTTGCTTTTTACAATATGGTTGGAAGTATGTTGTGGGTGGGCAGTATGCTGGTGAGTGGCCATTTTTTGCAGGCAGTAATCATGAAAGAATTTAATTTTGATTTAAAGGAGCATCTTGAAGTAATCGTTCTCGGAATTATCGTGGTAACTACATTTCCTGTTCTGTGGAAATTATTTATTGACAGAAAAAAACACACACATAAGGTTAAGTAGAAATCAAGGTTGTTTGTTCTTCTGCCTGCCGGTAGGAAAGCTTACTGTCTTTCATCATTAAAAACTTACCCAAAAAGATAATCGTTGAATTTTAAAACCTTTTATAATAAAATTTTGCGACGGCCTGTTCCAGGAGTAGAAAAGAAACCTGATAAGTTCCTCATCATACGCTTTTCTTCCATTGGTGATATCGTACTAACGACAACGGTTATACGCAATTTGCGTAAAAAATTTCCTAAGGCAACTATTCATTATCTTACTAAAAAAAAGTTTGCAACCATTGTTGAATCCAATCCTTACCTGGATAAAGTTATCCTACTCGAGGAAGATTTAAACAATACCATCGAACAAATAAAAAGTGGGGAATACAGTCATATTATTGACCTGCACCACAACCTGCGCACCATCCGTATTAAAAGCGCTTTGCCTTCCGTTCCGTTTTACTCTTTTAATAAACTAAATATTGAAAAATGGATCTTCACTAATTTTAAAATTAATGTAATGCCACAAAAACATATTGTGGACAGGTACATGGCTACTGTTGAAAAATTAGGCGTTACCAATGATGGCTTCGGACTTGATTATTTTATTCCTGAAGGTGATAAAATCAAAGAGGGTGATATTCCTTTTTCTCATGCACATGGATATGTGGCTATTGCTATTGGCGCTGCGCATAACACCAAAAAATTACCTGTAGAAAAACTGCAAAAACTGGTTGAAAAAATAAATTTCCCGATCATTTTATTAGGCGGAAAAGACGATTTTTTGAATGGAGAAAAAATAGCTGAATCGGATAATATAAAAATTTACAATGCCTGCGGTAAATTTTCTCTCAATGAATCTGCAGATATTGTTCGTAATTCGAAATTAGTAATAAGCCACGATACAGGATTGATGCACATTGCAGCAGCTTTTAAAAAAAATATACTTTCTGTTTGGGGAAATACAGTTCCCGCTTTTGGAATGTTTCCTTATCAAACAAAATATGAAATTTTCCAGGTAAATAAATTATGGTGCCACCCTTGTTCAAAAACCGGTTTTGCAAAATGCCCGCTCGGCCATTTTAAATGTATGAACAAACAATCGATGGAAGCAATTGCTACTAGTGTTGAAGCAGGAGTAAAAAGTCTAAAAGAATAGTAAAGCAACAAATAGAAGATATTTCCGTTTTCCTTTTTTCACGTGTAATTCCATGTTAAAAAATATCGTTGAACCAATCTTTAATAATTAAAAAATGCAATTTGCAATTGCACGAAATCACTGCTATTTTTTTAAAATGATTGTACGAAATTTTTTCTTCCTAATCCTGCTTTCTTCCCTTTTCTCTATTCAAACGTTTGCCCAAAAAGTAACTGTCGATGTATTTATTGAGAATTACAAGAGCAATCCTGCAAGTGATACTATTTATTATGATTTTAACAGGCCGCTTAACTGGCAAGACTTCCAGGGAAAGATACCAACAGGTGTTCCGTGGGGCGCTATGACGGCTTCTGGTTTTTCTTTTAATTCATCCATGAGCGATGATGGAAATAAAATTGATATTTCTGTGGGCGTATATACATTTTTTACAAAACACGATTCATGGAAGAAACCTGAGGCAAATTCTCCTTATCACCTGGAACATGAACAACATCATTTTGATATTACAAGATTAGGAGCAGCGAAGCTGGAGGATGAAATCAGGAAAGCGCATTTCACCTCAACTAATTATAAAAGTTTATTGAATTCGATTTTCGATAAAGTATACAACGAAGATGTTGCGCAACAAAAACAGTACGACCTTGAAACAAAAAACAGTAAGGATTCTGTAACACAGTTTGAGTGGAATAAAAAAATTAAAACGCAGATAAAAAGTCTTCAGAATGTAGCTATAGAATGAGCCAAAATAAAATTCTGTTTTTTCAAAAGTTTCTTCCATCTAAAATCTTTAATGGGATCATTTTATTGACTGGTAATATTTCTTCACAGTTTTACTTGAATCCTCTTAAAAAGATTACTTTAGTTTATTCAAAAAAATAAATTTAATGGAGAGAAAACTGATCAGTTCGGGTACTCATTGGGAAAATGTTGTCGGATATTCGAGAGCCGTAAAGGTTGGTAATGTGGTAGAAGTTTCAGGGACTACCGCTGTTGATGGCGATAGGATTGTTGGGAAAGAAAATGTATATGAGCAAACTGTTTTCATTTTTAAAAAAATTGAAAACGTACTTCTCCAGGCTGGAAGCAGCATGAAGGATGTGGTAAGAACAAGAATGTTTGTTACTGATATCTCTCAGTGGCAGGAAGTAGGAAAGGCGCACGCTCTTTTTTTTAAAGAAATAAAACCTGCAACATCAATGATAGAAGTGAATAGTCTTATCGATAAAGAACTTCTGATAGAAATAGAGGTTACTGCTGTAATTCATTAGGAACTGTTTTTATATAAATTTTAATTATTCATTTTGTATTTGTTATTTTTCCAAAAAAAGCTTTTTATAGAGAAGTTAATTGAATGTGTGTAAAAATTACACGTCACCCTGGTAATACAATTAATTTCTTACTTTTTACGTTTATATTTGCGCCCTTAGTAAATTATTATTGACTATCATGAGTTTTGAAAATTATGTAATCCCCTATGAAATAAATGAACGCTATAAAAAGAAAGTTGCTTACTTCTCTATGGAGTATGCAATTGACCAACCTTTAAAAATTTATAGTGGCGGACTTGGTTTTTTATCAGGATCGCATTTGAGAAGTGCATACGAATTGCACCAAAATCTTATTGGCATAGGAATTTTGTGGAAAGAAGGTTACTACGACCAGGCAAGAAACATTGATCAGACTTTAAAAGTAGTTTGGATTGAAAAAATCTATAATTTTTTGGAGGAAACAGGAATCAGGTTCCAGATTGACATCCACGATCATCCTGTTTGGGTAAAAGTTTTATACCTCAATCCAAAAACCTTTAACAGTGCTCCATTATTTTTGTTGAGTACAGATATACCTGAAAACGATTATGTTTCACAAACAATAACGCATCGTCTTTATGATGGAAATGCAGCTACAAAAATTGCACAGTTTATCCTGCTTGGGGTAGGAGGTGCCAAGTTGCTTGACATCATGAATTACAACCCCGAACTCTATCATTTGAATGAAGCGCATGCGGTGAGCGCTGCCTTTTATTTATATAATAAATTTGAAAATCTTGAGGAAGTAAAAAAACGACTGGTATTTACTACTCACACTCCGGAAGAAGCAGGAAATGAAAAGCACGATATTTATTTGTGTGAAAAAATGGGTTATTTCTGCGGCATGCCTCTGGAAGAAGTGCGCAAAATTACCGGCATGACGGATGATCTTTTTAATCATTCACTGGCA
>JBBQWJ010000133.1:0-9193 GCA_038210685.1 Chitinophagales bacterium
AGGATCACCGGTTTTTTAAAATGCTTTTCTACCAAATAACGTTCATGTTCACTTTGCAGATCGATTCCCCATTCATTAACCAAATATTGAAATTTCTTTTTCTTATTAGCCGGAGAATTTTTTAAAATCTCAATAGCCTCAGTATAAGTCAATCTTTCAAAATCATTATTAATAACAAAATCGAGCTTTTCGATCAATCCCAATTCGCTGCGCTCGTTTTGCGGCTTTTGTTTTTCTTCATCAACTAATCTTGTAGCTAAAAAGTCAAGATCTTCCCTGTTATTTTCTAGCGCATACTTAATAATGTATTTTATAAATTCTTCCGCAAGATTCATGTCGTCTTCCAAATCTGAAAAAGCCATTTCAGGCTCAATCATCCAAAACTCTGCAAGATGCCTTGCCGTATTTGAATTTTCTGCCCGGAACGTTGGGCCGAAAGTGTACACATCTCCCAGCGCCAGCGCAGCAAGTTCTGCTTCTAATTGCCCGCTAACAGTAAGGTTTGCAGCTTTTCCAAAAAAGTCTTCTTTATAATTTATGCTTCCATCTTCATTTTTTTCAGGATTTTCAAGGTCGAAGGCAGTTACATGAAAAGTTTCGCCGGCGCCTTCTGCGTCAGAAGCTGTGATGATTGGCGAATGCAAATACACAAATCCTTTTTTATTAAAAAATTCATGAATAGCAAAAGCCAGTGAATGCCTGATCCTGAAAATAGCGCCAAATGTATTGGTTCGAAAACGTAAATGTGCAATCTCCCGCAAAAACTCGAGGCTGTGTTTTTTGGGTTGTAGTGGAAATTTTTCCGCATCACTGTCACCCAGCACTTCCACCGTATGTGCCTTTAATTCCACTTTTTGTCCTTTGCCTAAAGAAGGTACAAGGGTTCCGGAAATTTTTAAAGCCGCACCTGTAGTAATTCTTTTCAATAATGAATCATCAAATTTTCCAAGCTTTAATACCACCTGCAGGTTAGAATTTGTACTTCCGTCATTAAGTGCAATAAATTGGCTATTCCTAAAAGTGCGTACCCAGCCCATTACTGTTAACTCGTGGTTAATTAACTCACTAATCAATACCTCTTTTATCCGAACTCTTTTATTAAACATTTCTTTCTATTATATTCGCAAATATAAAGTAACAAATAAATTTTCTGGTCTAATCCTTGATGAAACACTAATTAAAGAGGTAAAATCTGTTTTTTAGTTATCACCAAAAAAAAAGAAAAAAGTTCATTATTTTATTATTTTGATGTAATATTGCATCAGTTTAAAGCTGACTAATATTCCTTTGCTACGGTTACATCAGTATTAACAGAATCCATTCCATTATAAATATCAAAATTAGATTACAACTTCAATTAGCTTTTTGACTATTAATCTATAAGTCTCTTTATGTATGACATTTTACAGTTGAACGAAATGCTCGTTCCGGAATTGCTCGATATAGCTGAGCAGCAAAATATAACTGATACAAAAAATTTACAAAAACAGGAATTAATTTATAAAATTCTTGATAAACAAGCGTCCATGACCCCAAATGACAAAAAGGAAACAACATCCGAAAGACCTAAAAGAAAGCGTATTGTAAAACCTGCAGCTAAAAAGCAGCAAACGGAAGAAGCATCTGCACCGGAAGAAACAGAGGAAAAAGAAACCAAAAGCAAGAAAGCAGATGAAAAGAAAAAAATGCCTGCCAAAAAGCAGAAGGAAAATGCGGAAGAAAAATATGAATTGGATTTTGATCAATCTGATGATGAGGAGGATGGCGTAGAACATTTGGCCGATCCTAAAACCATTGCACCTGCACTTATCGAATTGTTGAAAAATGAAGACGATGAAGAAGAAATAATGGAGGAGCCGCCTTCAAACGACTATCAACAAAGGCCTGCGAGAAATTTTCAGAAAAAAGAGCCTGCATTTAATATTGAATTTGACGGAATTATCCTGGCAGAAGGTGTTTTGGAAATGATGCCTGACGGATATGGTTTTTTAAGAAGCAGCGATTATAATTATTTGTCATCACCGGATGATGTTTATGTTTCTCCTTCCCAGATAAAACTATTTGGCCTTAAGACTGGTGATACCGTATACGGATCAGTTCGACCTCCGAAAGAAGGTGAAAAATATTTTGCCCTGTTAAAAGTTGAAACTATTAATGGCCGTGGACCGGACGAAGTTCGGGATCGTGTACCGTTCGATTATCTTACTCCTTTATTTCCATTTCAAAAGCTGAATTTATTTTTAACGCCCAATAATTTTTCTACAAGAATTATTGATTTGTTTACGCCGATAGGTAAAGGCCAGCGCGGATTAATTGTTTCGCAGCCCAAGACCGGAAAAACCATGTTGTTGAAGGAAATCGCCAATGCGATTGCTGCCAATCATCCTGAATGCTATTTGATGATCGTGCTGGTAGATGAAAGGCCGGAGGAAGTAACAGATATGGAAAGAAGTGTAAGAGCTGAAGTAATTGCTTCAACCTTTGATGAGCCTGCTGAAAAGCACGTGAAAGTGAGTACCATGGCTTTGCAAAAGGCAAAACGCCTTGTGGAATGTGGCCATGATGTGGTGATTTTGTTAGATAGTATTACCCGTTTGGCAAGAGCTCATAATACCGTTTCTCCTGCGAGTGGTAAAGTGTTATCCGGTGGTGTGGAAGCGAATGCGATGCAAAAACCAAAACAGTTTTTCGGTGCAGCCCGTAAAATAGAAAATGGCGGTTCACTTACTATTATAGCCACAGCACTTGTTGATACAGGAAGCAAAATGGATGAGGTAATTTTTGAAGAGTTTAAAGGTACCGGTAATATGGAACTGCAACTTGACAGGAGATTATCTAACAGAAGAATTTTCCCTGCTATTGATATTATTTCTTCTTCAACCCGCAGAGACGATCTGTTGCTTGACAAAGAAACCCTTCAAAGAATGTGGGTATTGCGTAATCATATGGCTGATATGAATCCGGAAGAGGCTATCAATATTCTGATGAAAAATATGAAAGGAACTAAAGACAATGCTGAATTCCTGGTTTCGATGAACGGATAAAGAAATTCAAAAAACTTTCCTATTATATTAAGGCAAAGAATAAACAGAAAGCTTCGCATTTTTTAGTACGTAAATGCGGTTGTTTGCTAACTTTACGGCCGTATTATTTTGCAATTCTTCGGGTAATTTGTAAGTAATAACGTCAGGCAAAGGAGGGGTATATTTGTAAAGATTTTCCCGGTCAAATCCGTAAATAGATTTTCCAAACACTTCTATATTTGTCCAGTGTAAAAAAGTCAATATACTCTTAAAACTTCCGTAATAATCAAAAATGTAAACGCCTTTTTCAGGATCGTATAGATAAACAAATCCATCCCTGTCAATTATTTTTTTAGGCTCGGGAACAGAATCAAAAAGTAAACGAAAATCCACTGTTTCTGAAAGTACATTTCCGTTGTCATCAATCTTTTTTAATTTGTTGTCCTGCTCATCGTACAGCCAGATGTTATTATCATAAGAACTGGTAACAGCCTGAACCTGGAAAATATTTTCCTTTCGCAAATTAATAGCAGTAACCACATTTAGGTATTTATCGAGCAAAACAATGGTAGAAAAATTTTGGTAAAACAGGATTGTTTTCCATGGGTTTTCCGCATCTACATAAGTTAGTTTTCCATATTGAGTTACCTGGTTAAAAACACCTACTGAGTCACCTTTTTCATTGTATTTTTTTAATTGGTTGTCGGGGGTAATGAGATAAAGGGCGCCAATATTATCAACAGTAAAAGAAGAAACCGGGTAGTTAAATTGATTAATGAAATTAAAAACAGAATCCTTCTGACCAAAAATTACGGGCACAAAAAAAACAGAAAAAATGATCAGCAGTAGTGTACATTTCTTTCTCATGATTGGTAATATTTGAGGCTCACCGTTCCGTTTTCAAAAACAGCATAGCTGTTGTATTTTATCCAGTCTCCAAGATTTATATAAACGCTTTTATCATTAAGCTGGTGTACAATTGGCAAGTGCCTGTGACCAAAAATAAAAAAATCGATATGTTGTTTCTTTAGTGTTTGTTTAGCAAAAACAATAAGCCATTCTTTTTCTTCACCTAAAAATTGCTCATCTTTTTTATCGGCTGTCGCCCTGCTTTTCCTGCTAAAATAATCTGCAATGCCAATCCCTGTTGAGGGATGCAACATTCCAAAAAGCTTTTGTGAAAATTGATTTCTAAAAACTTTTTTCATTAATTTATAGCGGTGATCGCCAGGTCCTAAGCCATCGCCGTGGCCTATCAAAAATTTCTTTTCGTTAAATTCAAACTCACGTGGTTCGTTATAAACAGTAATGTTCAATTCTTTTTCAAAATAACCATTCATCCACATATCATGATTGCCAACAAAAAAATGAATAATGATTCCATTATCGGTAAGCTCTGCCAGCTTCCCTAATATTCTTACAAATCCCTTCGGAACCACTTTTTTGTACTCAAACCAAAAGTCGAACAGATCGCCAAGGATAAAAATGACTGCGGCGTCTTTTTTTATTTCATCAAGAAACTGCACTACACGCTTTTCGCGCACAAGGCTTGAGGCATGATCAGGAGCTCCGAGGTGAAAGTCAGAAAGAAAATATATTTTTTTCCCGTCAGGTATTTGCATGTTCTCTATAAAATTGACAAACTTTTTTAAATCAGGTAAATTACTTTAAGTTAAAAACAGAAATCTTAATTATTTGTTGGTTTACTGTAATTGAAATTGTGTTATCAAGCTTCTTTTTGTTTATCAATCAAAAACACATAAACTTCCTTAGGCCCATGAACACCTACTACTAATGTTTTTTCTATGTCGGCGGTACGGCTCGGGCCCGCAGCAAAAGTGATAAAAGAAGGAAGATTATTTCCAAATTTGCTTTTCAATCCTTTTAATGCATCACGGGTATCAAATACCAACTGGTCTACATAAGCGATGCAAATATGTACTGGCGCATAAGCGCTTACTGTGCGGCCGCTTTGCTGGGCGCTGGTCATTACAATAGCGCCGGTTCTTGCAATAAGATAATGGCATGAAGTGATGGCTGCATCGCAATTTGGTAAAAAGGACTGATTTACTTCAGGAATTTTTTCCGGGTTTAATACATCTGAAAGTTGTTTTTCAACGCAATAAACATTGGTCCATTTTTGTTGCCGGATCAATTCTTTGATTTGATGGTTAGCATCTGCTTCATTTACACAAAAAGCAAATTTGCCAAGAAGCTTTGTAAACTCCTCAGCAAATAATATTTCCAATTCTTCTGACTGGGGTTTAAAAACAGAGGAAGCTCCTTCACTTTTGGGAAAAGGCAAAGGCACTGGATTACTCAGTGCCTCTCTTATTTTTTTTAAAATTTTTTCTTTTGAAGAAGAAACTTTCATTTTACTTATTTGACATTAACCGGCATTAGAAGAATTATTGGTATCAACTACAATAGGTGGCGGGTCAATTATTGCGTCTTTTGGATTGTCTACAAAATCTAAAGCTTTTTTATCTTCATATGGCCTTTCTCCTATTAATGCTTCTACATCGCTTTTAAACAGAACTTCTCTTTTCAACAAGGCCTGTGCGATAATTTCCACTTCTTTTTTCTTTTCGGTCAATAACTTTTTGGTTCTTTCAAAAGAAGTTTCAATTAATAAACGTACTTCATGATCAATCATTTTCCCCGTTTCTTCGCTAAAAGGTTTTTGAAAAGTATTTTCCTGCTGTGGATCATAATAACTCACATTGCCAATTTTATCATTCATTCCATAAACAGTTACCATAGAATAAGCCATTTTGGTTACCTGTTGCAGATCGTTACTGGCACCTGTAGAAATTTTATTGAAGAAAATTGATTCTGAAGCGCGGCCACCAAGTGTCATGCAAATCTGGTCGATCAATTGATCGGTGTTATAAAGGTATTGCTCTTTTGGTGTGTATTGGGCATAACCCAATGCAGCCGTTCCTCTTGGAACTATTGTTACTTTTAATAAAGGATAGGCGTGTTCTAAAAACCATCCGCAAATTGCGTGTCCTGCTTCATGGTAGGCAATGATTTCTTTTTCTTCAGGAAGAATAATTTTATTCTTCTTCTCAAGTCCTCCAATCACCCTGTCAATCGCATCCTGGAAATCATTCATATCCACTGCCTCTTTTCCATTTCTTGCCGCAATTAAAGCGGCTTCATTACACACATTGGCAATATCTGCACCCGCAAATCCGGGAGTTTGTTCAGCCAATTTATGTGTATCTAAAGTTTGAGAAACTTTGATCGGAAGAAGATGAACTTTAAAAATCGCTTCACGACCTACAAGATCCGGACGGTCAATGCTGATTTGCCTGTCAAATCTTCCGGGACGTAATAAGGCGGTATCTAATACATCGGGCCTGTTGGTAGCTGCAAGGATAATAATGCCGAGATCTGTACCAAAGCCATCCATTTCTACCAGCAATTGATTTAAAGTGTTTTCTCTTTCATCGTTGCTCATCATCATATTCTTTCCACGGGCGCGTCCTATAGCATCAATTTCATCAATGAATATAATACAAGGTGCTTTTTCCCTTGCCTGTTTAAATAAATCTCTTACGCGGCTTGCCCCCACTCCTACAAACATTTCAACGAAATCACTACCACTCAGGCTAAAAAAAGGAACCTGCGCTTCACCTGCCACTGCTTTTGCCAGCAATGTTTTACCTGTGCCGGGAGGGCCAATCAATAAAGCTCCTTTCGGAATTTTTCCTCCAAGGTTGGTGTATTTTTTTGGATTTTTTAGAAAGTCTACAATTTCCATCACCTCCACTTTTGCTTCATCAAGGCCGGCTACATCACTGAAATTGATATTGACCTTTGTGCCTTTTTCGAAAAGGGTTGCTTTTGATTTTCCAATATTAAATATGCCGCCCGGACCGCCAGCTCCGCCGCCACCGCCTACTTTGCGCATCATCATAATGAATACAAGTGCTATTAAAAGTATCGGTAAAAGTGTGCTTACAATCTGTCCAAATAATTCACCTTCATCGCCAGGCTTATCGGGCACACGTTTTACATCCGGATTGTCCTTGTAAAATTGCGCCAGTTGATTAGCAAAAACTTCGTCTTTTATTATACTGAAGTAAGCCTGGGGAGCATCTTTCATTTTCTTAACCTCATCATAATTCTGCCCAAAAAGATTTTGAAAGTAACTTGGGTCACTTTCCATTTTCTGAGGGTCGATAAATACACGTACTAGTTTTTTGTTGCCCACAGTTTTTATCTGGTCTACATCGCCCTTGCGGAGCATTGTATAAAAATCGATATCGTTAATTTCTACACCGGTACCAGCTGTTGTTCTAAAAAGATTGTAGCCAATAATGACTGCAAAAATGATCCCATAAACCCAGTAAATACTCAACCGGGGTTTTTTCTTAGGGTCTTCATCCGGCGCGCCCGGAGTCGTATTAGTGTTGAATCTTCTTTTTAATGGATTTTTTTTCTGTTCTTCAGTTGCCATATATGATTGCTTCTGCAATATTTTTATCTTGATTCTTCTTAATCAGAATAAGGGTTTATTATTGTTAATTATGTAATTTTTGTTGAAAATTAGTGTTCAACCATCGACGCATCATTCCACATTTCTTCAAGTTTATAAAACTTGCGGGGTTCTGGTAGCATAATATGAACCACCACATTAACGTAATCAATCAAAATCCATTGTTCACCCTGTCTTCCCTCATGTTTATAAGGATTTTCGCCACATTTTTTTTTGACTTCTTCTTCCACAAAATCTCCTATGGCCTTTAATTGTGTCGGGTTATTAGCTTCGCATATAATGAAAAAATCTGTTACTGCTTCAGGGATTTTTTTAAGATCAAGGCTTACAATTCTTTCTCCTTTTTTTTCCTGTATAGCATGAATTATCGTTTTAAACAACTTGCTATTTCTTGTAATCCTTGCTATGGTTGATTTTGTTCTTTTTTCCAGTAATGTTAAGTTATTCAAATGTGTGCTTTTTACTCTTACTAATTTCAGCAATCTGCAAAAATAAATTTATTCTATTAGATTGCAGCTTTCAACGCAAATTTTGTATCTATTTTATCAAAAATACTAATTCTTTATTAATCTGTTTTGTATGTCTTCTTCGCCAAAAAAACTATTGATTCTTGATAGCGTGGATAGTACCAACAACTATGCCATGGCATTAATACAAAAACGTGAAATTGATCACGAAATTGCCGTGTTTGCAAAAGAACAAACACATGGAAAAGGAAGGCGTGGAAAGCAATGGAAGAGTAATAAAGGCGCAAATATTATCATGTCTGTTGTTGTTCAAATGCAGTGGCTTCCTGTGTTACGTCAATTTGAACTAAGTGTGGCCACCGCTTTAAGCTGCTATGATTTTTTTAGAAAATATTTTTCAGAAAATCTATTTATAAAATGGCCAAATGATCTTTTTATAAATGACAGTAAGGCAGGAGGCATTCTTATTGAAAATGTGATTAAAGGTAAATTATGGCAGTGGTCGGTTATTGGAATAGGTTTAAATATTAACCAGGAAAAATTTGAGGATGAAATTTTAAAGGCCACTTCATTAAAACTGGCAACCCAAAAAGAATATAATGTAATTGAACTGGCCTCCGAACTACAGAATTCTCTTTTGAAAAGAATTGAGGAATTAAAATCCGGGAATTTTAAAAAGATGCTTGAAGAATATAATGATTATTTATATGCACGTGGAAAAATGGTGAAACTAAAAAGGCAAACTGTGGTTTTTGAAACTGAAATCGTTGCGGTTTCTTCTTCAGGCGAATTAATTACCAAAGATGCAATTGAAAGAAAATTTGTTTTCAACGAAGTGGAGTTTAAAGGATTGGTTTAATTACAGTAAACCAACAAATAAATTTAATTTTTGTTTTATATAGATTAAAGGTTTTCAGCGTTCCTTGCTTCTGCTTCAAATTTATTATTGCGATAACCCACTATTAAACTTTCCCAAAGGTATTTGCAAATAAAAGGGAAAAATCCATATTTTTTAAATTGCTGCAGGTGGCACATTTCATGCTTTACCCATTTTCCATTTTTTAAGAAATCCTGTTTGGAAACATGATACAGATGGATCGTTTTTCCTAAAACAATAGCCACGTTTTCAGCATGTAATTTTTTTGCAGCGATCTTTGCAATCCATGAATTTTCTTTTATCACAAATTCCATAAAAT
>JBBQWJ010000134.1:0-9185 GCA_038210685.1 Chitinophagales bacterium
TTTCCTTCTTCAAACTGAAAATCAAGGTTTCGGAAGATCCAATCCCTGTTGTAGCGTTTACCAAGTTTCGTGAGACTAATTTTCATCCACGTTCTCTTTGAAAGAAACTTTTAATATACCACGTTTGCTGTCTTTTATAAACTTCAGGATTTCTGATTTTTCTTCTGAATCAGGCAATTCTTTTTCTATGATTTGAGTCGCCTGACTGATATTTAATCCACGGAGATAAATATTACGGTATATTTCAGAAATACTATTTATTCTTTCTGACGTAAAGCCGCGTCTTTGTAACCCAACTGAATTTACACCTACATAACATAAAGGTGAACGGCCGGCTTTTATATAGGGAGGAACATCTTTTATAACTTCGGTACCACCGGCAATGTAAGTGTGCGCCCCGATTTTAGAAAACTGAATGGCTGCAGCCATTCCACCAATAATGGCATGGTCGCCGATTTCAACATGCCCGGCAAGCTGAACGGAATTTGCAATTATCACATGGTCTCCCAAAAGGCAATCATGAGCAATATGAGAATACGCCATCAGCAAGCAATTACTTCCTACTACGGTTTTCCATTTATCTTTTGTACCCCGGTTTATCGTAACACATTCTCTTATGGTGGTATTGTCGCCTATTTCAACAAACGTTTCTTCCCCATCAAATTTGAGGTCTTGCGGAATAGCGCCAATCACTGCTCCCGGAAAAATTTGGCATGATTTACCAATAGTCACCTTTTTCATGATTACGGCATGAGCCATTATATGGGTACCATCTCCAATGATTACATCCTCTTCAATTACTGCAAAAGGATCAACAATAATATCCTTACCTAATTTTGCATTTGGATGGATATGTGCAAGGGGGCTTATCATATTAAGGATTAGGGCGTTTTACTATTTGAGCAATTAAAATAGCTTCTGTTACTACTTTGTCACCTACGTATACGGTTCCCTTCATTTCACAGATACCACGGCGGATGGGATGTAACAGTTCCATTTTTAAAATTAAAGTGTCGCCCGGAACTACTTTTTGTTTGAATTTACAATTATCTATCTTAAGAAAATAAGTATCATATTTATCTTTCGAGTTTTGTGGAATAGCTATAAAACCACCGGTTTGTGCAAGCGCTTCAGCCAGCAGAACACCAGGCATTACTGAATTTCCGGGAAAATGTCCCTGGAAAAAAGGTTCATTATAAGTCACATTTTTTATTGCCACCACATGTTTATCAGTAAGTTCAATTATTTTATCCACCATCAAAAAAGGGTAACGGTGTGGTAAGGTTCTTTCAATATCCTGGATATCTAAAATGGGCGGAACATTTGGATCATATTTAGGAATATCCTGTCGATATTTATATTTCTTAATGTGTTCCTTTATCTTTTTAGCAAATTTAATATTTGACGAATGGCCCGGCCTGTTGGCAATAATATGAGCTTTAAAAGGATAGCCAACCAGCGCAAGATCACCTACAACATCCAGTAATTTATGCCGTGCAGGTTCGTTAGGAAAGCGAAGTGTAAGGTTATTTAAAATTCCGGCTTCACTTACTTTTACATCATCTTTATGAAAAACTTTTGAAATTCTTTTAACCTGCTCTTCATCAACCGGTTTGTCCACAACAACGATCGCGTTATTGATATCGCCGCCTTTTATAAGATCATTGGCAATCAATTGTTCAAGTTCGTGGAAGAAGCAAAAAGTGCGGCTTGGGGCAACTTCGGTTTTAAAATTGCGAATGTTATTTAAATCAGCGTGCTGCGTGCCTAAGATCGGCGAATTAAAATCAATCAGCGTATTAATTCGGTACCCATTATATGGCAAAGCCACCATCTCCACTTTTTTGGCTTCATCTATAAAAGTGATGTTGTGCTGTATCTTATAATATATCTTTTCAGCATTTTGCTTTTTTACCCCTGCCTTTGAAAGATGATCAATAAAAACCTGGGAACTTCCATCCAAAATCGGAACTTCTTCACCGTTTATTTCCACCAATGCATTATCTATTTCCATTCCCATTAAGGCAGCCATCAAATGTTCAATCGTACCAATTCTTGCGCCGTTTGCTTCAATAGTAGTGCTTCTGTTGGTTTCAATCACATTATCAACATCCGCTTTCACAACAGGTTTACCGGGAAGATCTACCCGTTGAAAATTAATGCCTGTGCCTGGTTCAGCAGGCTTAATATTGATGGTAACAGACTGACCGGTATGGATTCCGGCTCCTGAAATGGTAACGGCTTCTTTAAGGGTATGCTGGAAATAAATCTCTTTAGAATTAAATGGTTGTTCCATGGGCACGAAAGTATGAAAAGTAATTCTTTAATTTATCTAAGGAGATTGAAAATTAAAATTTAACGATTATGCAAGTTAATCAGTTATCTTTTCTTTTTTTAAGAGTTCTACCAATTCTTCCAGATTTTTAATTCTTTTTTCTAATTCAGGGAGATTCCTGCTTATTATCTGGCTCCGTAGCGCCTGGCTGTAATCATACGCAGGTGAACCTGTAACGGCGGTGTTTGGCTTTTTAATGGATTTACCTACTCCACTCTGCGCATTGATTTTACTTCCGTCTGCAATTTGTATGTGTCCTATAATTCCGGCCTGGCCTCCAATCATTACATTTTTGCCAATTTTTGTGCTTCCACTTATACCGGATTGCGCAGCAATTACCGTATTCATTCCTACTTCTACGTTGTGAGCAATCTGGATTAAATTATCAAGTTTTGCGCCGGCTTTGATAGTTGTGGATCCCATAGTAGAGCGATCAATTGTGGTATTGGCTCCAATTTCTACATTATCTTCAATTACCACATTGCCTATTTGCGGCACCTTTTTAAAGCTGCCATCTTTTTGTGGCGCATAGCCAAAACCGTCTCCGCCTATAACACATCCCGCATGTATCGAAACGCTTTTGCGAATCTCACAATCATGATGAATTTTAACTCCCGGATATAAAATACTATTATCGCCAATGCTTACATTATCTCCCAAAAATACCTGTGGATAAATTTTTACATCATTACCTATGGTTACGTTATTGCCAATGTAGGCAAACGCACCAACAAATACGTTCTCTCCCATTGTAGCGGAAGAAGAAATATAGGAAGGTTCCTGTATCCCGGTAAGATTGGCTTTGGCAATTTCAGAATAGGCAGTTAAAATAACAGCAAAAGAAGAGTAGGCATCAGGCACACGAATGAGTGTTGCGCTTAACTTCTTTTCGACTTCTAATGAACTATTTATTATGATAACAGATGCATTGGTAGAATAAAGGAATTCCTCATATTTTGGATTAGCTAAAAAAGCAAGTTGGCCTTCTGTTGCTTCTTCCAGTTTACCAAAAGATGAAACCGCCACATCCGGATCTCCTTCGATTGTTCCATTTATTAATTCAGCTATTTGTTTTGCGGTAAACTGCATCGTCCTTGCTGGTTTTAAGAATAAAAATTTAAAATTAAACTATTATGTGAGATCAAGGTTTATAAAACAAATGTAAAATTTTTTTACCGTGCCTAATAAACTTTGATTGATGAGCGCATTATCAACATCAGAAATATCTTTTATCCTACCGTCTTTAAACAGGATATTGATGTGCTCTATTTTATGATTGTAGGTTTTAATTTCACTTTCACCGGTAAATACAAGATAAGAAGCTTCCTCACTGTTTATTTGCAGATATTCTTTTGCCAAACTTAGTTTTTGATCCAGGATTTCTTTTGAAACCGGCTGAGTAGAATATTTCACTTTTAATAAGTGCCGGTTCACCAGGCTTTTGGAAAGGACCGATAGAATTTTATCCGGATGATCTACCCAGGATTTTATCGAAAATAAGATATCATAATCATCCAATGCACAAAAATCCTCAAGAGAATCTTCTATATTTTTACTTTCATATTCATGGTGTAAAAAAATATTAAAAACGCGGGATGGTGAAGTTGCTTTAATTTCTCTTGCGCGTTCTATAATTTTCAAAAGCATTTTTTCAGCACATAACACGGTTTTGTGAAGATAAACCTGCCAGTACATAAACCTACGCGAAACCAAAAACTTTTCAATAGAATAAATGCCTTTTTCTTCTATCATCAACTCCCCTTCATGTACAGTAAGCATTTTAATAATGCGATCATAACCAATTACGCCTTCTGTGACCCCGGTAAAAAAACTATCTCTTATTAAATAATCCATCCTGTCAACATCCAACTGCCCGCTAATTAACTGGTGGAGGAACTTTTTAGGATATTTATTGGTAAATACATCAATTGCCATCTGTAAATCACCATCAAATTCTTTATTCATTTTTTCCATAAGTAATAAAGAAATCTGTTCGTGGCTTACCTCTTTTATCAGCGTATTTTCAAGGGCGTGAGAATAGGGCCCATGCCCGATGTCGTGTAAAAGAATCGCGATCTTAGCAGCTTGTTCTTCTTCATCAGAAATATCTACCCCTTTACTTTTGAGTTCATGAAGCGCATTCCATATCAGGTGATACGCTCCTAATGAATGATGCAGCCGCGAATGAACCGCGCCCGGGTAAACCATTTCCGCAAAAGCCATCTGGTGTATTCGACGAAGCCTTTGATAAAAAGAATGAGAAATAATATTGTAAATAAGTTCATCATCAATAGTTATAAAGCCATAAACCGGATCGTTGATTATTTTTCTAAAAGACATTTCTTCGGAATTGTTAAAAACATTTGCGTCTAAGGCAAAGATAAATTTTGGGGAGGGAATAAATTATATTTGTATCAATCAGCCAAAAGATAAAAGAAAATATCAGTTTTTTGATGAGAAGGATAAATATAAAATAAATGAATAGAGCAAAGATTTTATGGGTAGATGATGAGATGGAAAGTTTAAAGTCTCAAATTATGTTTCTTGAAAATAAAGGGTATGATGTAAAGTCGTTAAGTAATGGGCATGATGCTATAGATTATGTAAAAGAAAATATTGTGGATGTAGTACTTCTTGACGAAAGTATGCCGGGGATTACCGGTCTTGAAACTTTACAGAAGGTAAAAGAAATCAATTCCCAGATACCAATTGTGCTGATCACCAAAAATGAAACTGAAAATTTAATGGATGAAGCCATCGGTTCGCAAATAACCGATTACCTTATAAAACCGGTAAACCCAAACCAGGTATGGCTTTCATTAAAAAAGATTATTGATAATAAAAGGCTCGTGGCCGAAAAAACTACTTCTGCCTATCAGCAACAATTCAGGGATTTATTTATGGCCTTAAATGACAATCCTGATTATAATGGATGGATGGAAATCTATAAAAAGCTGGTTTACTGGGAACTTGAAATGAAAAAAAGCGATAGCCCTGAAATGCGTGAAGTTTTCCAATCGCAAAAAAATGAGGCCAACCTGGAATTTTACAAATACATTTCAAAAAATTATTCCAACTGGGTTACCAATACTGCTGCAGACGCGCCGATAATGAGTAACTCTCTTATGAAATTTAAAGTTTTTCCTCATGTTGAAAAAGGCACACCCACCTTTTTTATATTAATTGATAATCTCAGGTTTGATCAATGGAAGACAATTCAGCCATTATTTGCTGAAAATTTTCGGATACAGGAAGAAGAAACTTTTTATTCAATATTGCCTACAGCTACACAATACAGCCGGAACGCCATTTTTGCCGGCTTATTACCGGTAGAGATCGAAAAGCAATTTCCGGTTGAATGGAAAAATGATGACGAAGAAGGAGGAAAGAATTTATATGAGGAAACTTTTTTCCAGGCGCAGTTAAAAAGGCTTCATAAAAGTGACTGGAAATATTCTTATACCAAGATAACCAACCACCAGGATGCTCAAAAACTGGTAGACAATATTCATAATTATTTGAACAACGATATTAATATTATCGTTTACAACTTTGTGGATATGCTTAGTCATGCACGTACTGAAATGGAAGTTTTAAAAGAACTGGCGGCAGATGAAGTAAGTTACAGAAGCCTTACTGCTTCATGGTTTGAGCATTCTCCTTTGCACCAGGCATTAAAGAAAATTGCAGATAAAAAGTTAAACCTGATAGTAGCTACCGATCATGGAAGTGTAAGAGTAAACACGCCCCAAAAAGTGGTGGGAGATAAACAAACAACTGCTAACCTTCGTTATAAACATGGTCGCAATTTGAATTATGAACCAAAAGATGTGCTCGCATTTCGCGATCCGCGACAAGCCGGATTACCGGTTCCCAACGTAAATTCTTCCTACATTTTTGCAAAGCAGGATGGCTATTTATGCTACCCTAATAATTTTAATCATTTCGCTAATTATTATAAAAACACTTTTCAGCATGGTGGTATCAGCCTTGAAGAAATGATAATTCCTATTATCAGGATGACAAGCAAATCAAATCCATAGTAAACAAATAAATAACCAGGATTTCTATTTTCCTGACCGTATACCTTCTATGCGTGCCACGTATTTTCCTAGAATGTCAAATTCAAGATTTACAACATTTTTCTCTTCCAGCAATTTGAAATTCGTGTGCGAGTAAGTGTAAGGAATAATAGCAACCCTAAAATGGTCGTTAGTTACATCAAAAGCGGTGAGGCTAACCCCATTCACACAAATGGAACCTTTTTCAATTATGAGCGGCGCAAAAGAAGTATCAAATTGAAAGGTAAACTCTACACTTCCATCTTTATCGGTTTTATTAGTGCAAATTCCGGTTCCATCTACATGTCCCTGCACTATATGCCCATCAAGCCGGTCATTTAATTGCATCGCTTGTTCAAGGTTTATTAAATCACCGGGTTTCCAGGAGCCGGCATTTGTTTTTAGCAGTGTTTCTTCAATCGCTGTTACTTTATAAATAGTATTGAAAACATCTTCTATTGTGAGGCAAACGCCGTTATGAGCAAGACTTTCATCAACCCTTAATTGATCTGCCAGCTCACTCTCAATAAAAAAAGTGCGGTTTGAGCCGGCCGTTGAAACCTCTTTAATTTTTCCAAGAGATTTTATGATACCTGTAAACATGCAAAAGTTTTTATTTTTTTAAGAAAATTACAGTTTTTTAAATTCGGTATTTTAAAAAATTCTTTTATCTTTGCACTCCTTTAAAAAAAACGTAACATTTTATGTTGATAATTGATTCAAAAGATTGCGAAAATATTGATAAAGCGCTTAAAAAGTACAAGAAAAAATTTGAGAAGAGTCGTACTCTTTTAGAGCTTCGCGATCGGCAGGCTTTCACTAAACCATCCGTTAGAAGGCGTGGTGAAGTTAAAAAAGCTGTTTATAAGCAACAAATTGCCAGTGGCAAAATTGAAGTTTAAGTAGCAAATACTATATTCTAATATATTATTTCCGGTGAGTTTAAGTTAGTAACTTTACACTTACCGGATTTTTTTTATGCCCAATATAGAAACCTCTCCCATACAGGAATTCTTAAACTACCTCACTTTTCAAAAAAGGTATTCGAATAATACTATCATTTCGTATCAAAATGACCTTACCGGTTTTTTTGATTTTGTTCTTTTAGAATATAGTCTCAGTGAAATAGATGAAATAACAGCTTCTATTGTACGCACCTGGCTGGCTTCACTCAAAGAAAAGAAAGCTTCCTCAAAAACGATCAACAGGAAAATATCTTCCTTGAAAGCATTTTTCAAGTACCAGCTTAAATTAAAGAATATAGAGGTAAGTCCTCTGGCTACAGTTTCTTCACTAAAAGTAAACCGTCGCCTTCCTTCGTTTATTGATCAAAAGGACATCAATACTTTGTTAACCCATGATTTTTTCCCCTCAACATTTGAAGGAAAAACCAATTTTTTAATTTTTGAAATACTTTATCAAACAGGCATCCGCCGAAGTGAATTAATAAGTTTAAAAGAAAAAGACATTGATAAAAATTCAGGTACCATTAAAGTGCTGGGAAAAGGAAACAAAGAAAGAATTATACCGGTGAACAACAAACTATTGAAACTAATCGATGAATATATTTCAGAAAAACGTGAGCTACTTCCTGAAGTTTCCCTAAACTTATTGTTTGTAAGTAGAAAAGGTAAGGAGTTGAACCCCAAATATGTTTATAATATTGTAAAAAATAATCTTGCAAAAGTATCTACAAATCAAAGGAAAAGCCCCCATGTGCTTCGCCATAGTTTTGCTACACATCTAACCAACAATGGCGCACAGATAAATGCGATCAAAGAATTACTGGGGCATAGCAGCCTTGCCGCCACCCAAATTTATACCCACAATACGATAGAAAAATTAAAAGAGGTTCATAAGCAAGCGCATCCAAAATCCTAAAGAAAGTGAAAAAATCATTTTGAAATACCGGCCGTTAACTGTAACTTCATGTTGCTAAAAATCTTTTTCATTTTTGAAAATTGTGCCGGCGTGAATACCTCTGTTTTTTATTCCACTAATTTTATTCCTCACTTAATAAATATACGACTACTATGAACGTAAACATTCAAAGTCTGCACTTTGTAGCAGATTCAAAATTGGTAGCATTCATTGAAAAAAAGGTTGCTAAACTCTCTCAATTTCATGAACGAATAACGAAGGTTGATGTTTTTTTAAAGCTGGATAATGTAGCGCACAACATCAAAGACAAGGTTGCAGAAATAAAAGTACATGTTCCGAAACATGATTTATTTGTAAAACATTCTTCAAAATCTTTTGAAGAAAGCTTTGATGTAGCACTGGATTCAGTAATTAATCAAATAAAAAGAAAAAAAGAAAAAATGGTAGCATAATAATTAAAAAACACTTTTAAATATAAGGCCTCCGCTTACCGCGGAGGCTTTCTTATTTTCATGGGCTTTCTTTATATTTAAAAAGATAGAAATATTGGGATTACATTTGCAATAAATTTTTCTTTTCAAAATTTTTCCATTAAACATTTTCCATTACCTTTGCCTTCCCAAAAAATGACCCTTACAGGACGATTATGCGGGAAGTTCATTTTAAGGCTGTATTTCGGCAATTGCCAGTGTAGCTCAGTTGGCCAGAGCAGCTGATTTGTAATCAGCTGGTCGGGGGTTCGAATCCCTCCACTGGCTCTTAAATTGAGAAGTATTATTGGTTTCGGATTTGAAAAATTTTCTGAAATTAATTTGGGCAGATGGCCGAGTGGTTAAAGGCGACAGACTGTAAATCTGTTCTCTCACGAGTACGTAGGTTCGAACCCTACTCTGCCCACAATAAAAAAA
>JBBQWJ010000135.1:0-9174 GCA_038210685.1 Chitinophagales bacterium
TTTATTTACACTCTCTATAATGCCATTATCACATTGGATAAATTTATTACTTCAGCAGCTTAGAGATACAAGCTGGATCGAATGGCTGGCTGTAGCTTTTGGTGTTGCAGAAGTTTTATTGGCCCGCGTTAATAAAGTGGCACTTTATCCTGCAGGCATTGCAGGCACATTACTTTCTATCTACCTGTTTATTAACTCCGGATTATATGCAGAGTCACTATTAAATTTATATTACGTAATAATGAGTGTTTACGGCTGGTGGTATTGGATAAAAAAGAAAAACGAACCTCCTGTTTCTGTTACTTATGCAAATAAAAAAGAATGGTTTACAGTGACGGCTATTGTTGCCGGAGGCTTTATTTTTTTATATCTTATCCTCAAAAACTTTACTCCCTCTACCGTTCCTTTTTGGGATGCGTTTGTAAGCGCCACAGCCTGGGCGGGAATGTGGTTGCTGGCTAAAAGAAAAATAGAAAACTGGATCTTGTTGAATATTTCAAATGTTGTTGCTATACCATTATTATTTTATAAACATTTGACCTTGTATGCGGCACTTACCCTTTTTCTTTTTATTGTTGCACTGCAAGGATACTTTGAATGGAGAAAAATTATTCAAAAAGAAAAATATCTTTGCAGCAAATCCAAGATAAACCATGCATAACAGGTCTATACCTCATCCTTCTTTTTTTATTGACGATCAAATCACTCATTCTATTCGCAAATACGCGGCTGAAGCGGAGCAACTTAGATCTTTAAACCCTCAGCAACTTTCTATTATTCATAAAGAACATTGGTTTAATTTATTTGTTCCCAAAAAATATGGAGGATTGGGTTTATCGCTGCCTGAAGCATTGACAATAGAAGAATCAGTCGCCTGGATTGACGGTAGTACAGGCTGGACCGTAACACTTTGCAGCGGCGCCAATTGGTTCATCGGCTTTCTTGATACTGAAACTGCTGAAACTATTTTCAACTCTAAAAAAGTGTGCCTTGCAGGTAGCGGCCGCCCTGCAGGAATTGCTAAAATGATCAATGATGAATATGAGATTTCAGGGAAATGGCCTTATGCTACAGGCGCAGCCCATGCTACGGCTTTTACAGCCAATTGCCTTATTGAAAAGGATGGAAAAATTCTTAAAAATCAAGACGGAAATGAGCTGATTGAATCTTTTATTTTCTTAAGAAATGAAGTAACAATTCACGAAGATTGGAAAGAAATGGGAATGGTTGCCACTTCAAGCAACACTTTTGAGGTAAAGAATTTAATGGTCAATAATAACAGGCGCTTTGTTATTGATGAAAAGAACCCCCAGCTTCCTGATAAAATTTATCAGTACCCTTTTCTACAGTTTGCAGAAAGTACGCTCGCAGTAAATATCTCGGGCATGGCGATACATTACCTTGACCTCTTTGAAGCTATTATGAAAGAAAGAACTGTGGATGGTAATTATACTAACCAGCAACTGCTATCACTTTCAATCCGGCATGATACTGCCAAAACACAACTCGATGAAACGAGACAGTTATTTTATAACACCATGCAACGTTCATGGAACGAAGGAAAACGCAGCCAAGGCTTCTCTAAACAAACACTGAAAGAAGTAAGTATCGTCGCCAGGGAAATGGCGGCTACTTCCAGAAGAATGGTTGATGAAATGTTTCCTTATTGCGGTCTCATCGCTGCTGATGAGAATTCCGAAATAAATCGTGTGTGGCGTAACCTGCATACAGCAAGCCTTCACCCTTTGCTTTTGCAATAATGAATACTTAGCAAAAACAGAAATCCGTAATTATTATTTGTTTACTGCAATTTCCTCCTGCTAAAAAAAATAGCCTGATTTTTCACTGGGGTATAAATTCCACCCTTTGGATATATTTTGCTGCCGTTATCTGAATATTTTACACGGAACGGTTTGTCTTTTTTGCCCCTAAAATTAACAGGAAATAAAAAGCTACTGCACAATTAAATTCTTCTTCTGCTAATTAACGCTTTTTAATATTCCCTTCTCCATTTCATGGCATGATTTTTCAGTAAAATCTTTTAAACCCGGTAACTATGGAAAATAAAAATGACAAAAATGAAGCGACCTCTTTTAATGTAATAGAGGAGCGTGCTAAGGTGGATAAAAAAGTTATAGAAAAAGGCAAAGTGCGCATTACGAAAAAGGTAGAAACCGAAGAGGAAAAAGTAAAAGTGGTTGTAAAAAACGAAGAAATAAATATTGAAAGAATTGCCATAAATGAATATGCGGATGAGACGCCTGAGATTCGTCAATCAGGAGACACCATGATAATTCCTGTAATAAAAGAAGTGGCCGTGGTGCAAAAAAAGATATTTGTTATTGAAGAGATCAGAGTAACTAAAAAAACACACCACACTGAAGAAGAAAGAACAGTTCAGCTACAGAAGGAAAAAGTGAATATTGAAACCTCAAGACGTAAGGAATAAAAAATCACATTCAAAAAAAATGAACCATACAATGAATAAAACAGTTGTAGCTATTTTTAATAGCATGAAAGAGGCTGAAACTGCCGCTGATGACCTATTTGATAACGGTTTTCTAAAAGAATATACAGATGTCTCTTCCGGCGAAAAATACGGGGAAGAGAAAGAAGGAGAAAGCGGCATTACACGTTTCTTCAAAAATTTATTTGGCACCGGTGATGAAAAAACGGAACGGTATTCAAGCGTGGCAAAAAAAGGTTACGTGGTTGCAGTCCATACCCATTCGGAGGAAGAAGCTTTAGCGGCATGTGAGATATTGGATGATAATGGCGCAGTCAACGTGAACGATTGTTATGATAAATATTTCACGCCGATAAGTGAAATCCATGATGAAGGTGATGACCAGGAAATTGAAGGCGAAAATATAAATAACAATGGAGAAGATTATACTGGCGACAGGATTGATGACGAGGCTGCAACCAACACCATTCCTGTAATTGAAGAAGGCCTCGAAGTTCATAAAAAAGAAGTGACTACCGGCGGTGTACGTGTTAGAAGCCGCATTGTTGAAAAACCCGTTGAAGAAAATTTAAGGTTGCGTGAAGAACACGTTCATGTAGAAAGAAAAAGAGTAGACAGGGAGCCTACTGATGAAGAATTACAAAATTTTAAAAATGAAACCGCCGACTTTGCAGGACAAGTGAACCAAAGGAGCGAAACGGTGCATGGTAAAGTAAGAAAAACCGATATGGATGATGACGAACTTGAAAACTAAAGTAAAACAGTGGCACGTATTGTGCCACTGTTTTATGAAATTCAGATAAATCAGAATAAAAATAAATTATTATGGCAGAATTACATGTACAACCGAAAAGAAACAATTACTGGTGGCTTTGGTTGCTGCTGGCAATCATTATTATCGGTGGCGCTATTTTTTATTACGTGAACTATTACCAAAAAGGTAAAACTCTTTTCAACACAACAAACACTGATTCCACTTACAGTCAAAATACCACTACCGCTGATTCTACCAACATGGAATTAGGTCAGGCTAATTTATGGGACCAAGTAGATTTCAATTCGCCAGATACAACTTACAATGAAGTGACGGATAAAAATGTGACAACGAAATCAAATGCGCATTTTGTGATTTATTCAATGAACACTCAAAATCTTTTTGTGGATAATAAAAGTGATTTGAGCAATGATGGCAGAAATAGTTTAAATCAAATAGCTTCATCAATCAATAAAAGATTTAATTCAGCAGATGTAAAGTTGTATGCTCAATCAGATACGGCACAGGCCGATCAATTGGCAGTGCAAAGAGCAGAAAGTATCAGTAATTACCTTAGCAATAATTCTAACCTGGATCAAAGCCACATTACCGTTTACCATCCCGGAGAGCCATCATCAGTTCCTGGTAAAAGTAATACAGTAAACATCGTTGTAAAACGGTGATATTTTTAAATACATTTTTTCAATATAAAAAGAAAGTTATGTCAGAAAAAGTAATCGTTAATGGAAATCTTAAAGAACTGCATTCGAGTGGTTTTGAAATGCGGGATGGGGAACCCGATATTCGTGGATGGAAAGTAAAAAACAATCAAAACCAGGTAGTTGGTAAAGTAGATGAACTTTTATTTGATACCGAATCGTTGAGAGTAAGGTATCTTATTCTTGATCTTGAAGGTAAACCATTGAACCTGGTTTCCCGTGAAGTGATTATACCAATCGGACTTGCTGTTTTGGACAAAGCAGACAATCTTGTTTTGCTATCCGAAGTAACCGTGGGTCATCTTGCCACTCTTCCTGAATATAAAAAGGGGCACATGACCATTGCTACAGAAAGAGAAGTGCGCAATGTTTTTGCACCATCCCAAGGTGTGGAATATGAAGATCCGGACTATTATGATCCGAAGGAATTTTATAACAACAAATATTTTGATGATCAGCGAATGTATAGGTCACGCGTATCGGAAGTAGATGAAACTGATGAGGATGTTGAAATTCCCGAAGCTGAAAAAAATCGTACACGGATTGTTCGCACCGATGAAAAAAAAAACTTTAAAGTAGATGAGGGTGAAGCCGATGATGAGTATGCTGTCGGCCACGATGATGAGGTCTATGACACTGAGGAAAATTTTACTACTGTTGACCAAAAGCAAATAACATCGGAAGAAGAGGTTGATGATGAAACCCGTGAAAAGAATTTTGTACCTTTCAAAGACGGCGTATTGGAAATTACCGAACACGCTGAAGTGCCTGTCGTTTCAAAGGATGCGAGAGTGGTGGAAGAAATTTCAATCAATAAGGAGGTAGAAGAGCACATGCAAAAAGTAAAAGATTCTGTAAGAAAAAATGAAGTAGAAGTGGAGAAATTAAGGAAGAATGACATTGAGGAGTAAGGCGAATTCATTACTTTTTCGTACATTCAAAACAAATATTTTTTAACTATTATAAATTCTAATAAATTATGTTTGATCAAATTCTTGACTTGGTAAAACAACATTTAAACAACAATCCTGAAGTAGCCGACAAAATTCCTGACGACAAAAAAGAAGAAGTGCACAAGGAAATTGCAAACCATATAACTAATGGAATAAAAGACCAGGCCTCTGCTCAAGGTGGCATTGGTAGTTTATTATCTTCTTTGCAGAGCAGCATTGCATCGGGAGGTTCTCTCACCAGTGCAATAGAAGGAGGCCTCGTGGGAAGTCTCACAAACAAATTGGGTTTATCACCTGCAATTTCAGGCGCCATAGCAGCAGCTATCCCCGGTATTTTGCAAAAGTTTGCCAACAAGGCGAATGATCCGAATGATTCGAGTATTACTAAAGAGAGCCTTACAAAATCGTTATCAAATATTGGTGGCGGCCTTGGGAAACTGTTTGGTTAAAAAATAATTGATTTCTAATCTTTAAAATCCGGAAATAAAAATCCGGATTTTTTGTTGGTTTACTGTAATTAGTAATTTTGTTTCCCTTTCCTGATCATAAAAAATTTTTATTATGACTATTCCCGAAGGTTACCAGGCGGTAATGCCTTATTTAATTTTAAAAAATGCTTCAGGTTTTATTGATTTCACTGAAAAGGTTTTTAATGCCAAGGCAATGCACAAGCAGGTAAGAGAAGATGGCCTCACGATTATGCATGCAGAAGTTGATATCAGTGGAAGTGTAATCATGTTTGCAGAAAGCACTGAACCATATCCCGTACAAACGGCCAATCTTTTTGTATATGTAGATAATGCGGAAGATACCTATGAAATCGCTTTGAAAAACGGCGCAACCTCTGTTAATGAACCGGCTGACCAGCCTTATGGCCGATCGTGCGGAGTTTCAGATCCGAATGGAAATACATGGTGGATTACTTCGGTTTCGAAATAAAACCATCCGGATTATTAATCCATATTGCTGATAATAACTTTCACAATTTCATCTATATCGCCATCAAAATGATGGCCGCCGGGAAGAACTTCCCGGGTAAACCGTTTTAAAGTAATTTTATTTACAGCAAGGTTTTTGTCATCACTCGCGCTGATGATAACCACTTTTTCATCAGTAAGTTTGTTGATCTCTGAAACAACGTCCATGCTTCGTTTCGTGTTTTCTCCAAAAATATCTGCCCAGTGAATTTCAAAATCGGTGCTTCCCGAAGAAGCCATTAAGAATGAAGCAAGCACTTTATCATCTGTTTCTTTTGGCAACCTGCCAAGAATAAAAGGCAAAACATCCGCACCGAAAGAATATCCTATAAGCACCACTTGCTGATTTTTTCTTCCGTTCAATTTTTGCTTTAAAAAATTATTTACATCAGCAGTTGTTTGTTGAGGTGTTTTTTTACTCCAAAAATAAGATTTTGCATTTAGCGCAACCACATCAAAGCCTTTACTGTGTAGCTTTTCACAAAGAGAAGTTGAAAAACTATTCAGACCGCCATCGCCGCTTATGTAAAATATTAATGGTTTATCATGGGCAGTGGCAGCCCATTCTTTCAAAGGAAGATCCTGGGAACAGGCACTAGAAGATTTCACAAAAGGTGCGACAAAAACGCACAAAAGGAGTAGGAATTTATTCATAAAAAGTTTTCAGGAGGTTGCATTACTTTATTGAGTGCCAAAGGTAATTGGAGAAGATCATAATCGTTTTCATACACCAGGAATTTATCGTTCCAATAGGTTGCATATTTTTCTTTAAAATCCCTCAGTCCATGATAGTGTTTAAACCGTTTTAATTTTTTTCCTGCAAATTTTATAAGCTGCTCTGCAGGGCTGTTTGCCTCTTCCATTCCAGTCATAGGCACCATGCCCATGTTGATGAACTGACATTCTTTTTCTTTTGCATATTCCACCAATTTAACGATAAGCGCATCCATGCACCCACCGGGCGCATCTGCGGTTTTCCTTATCAGATCGTAAGTACATTCTTCGGGAGAATAATCGGGAATGATATTGAGGAAGGCTATAATATTACCCTCAGAATTAGAAATCGTAATTACATCCTGATGTACCAGTTCTTTTGCATCAAACATTCCCTGGGAAAAAACCTGTTCTTCCTTATCATACGCTTGCAGCCATTCGTCCGAAACTTTCTTAAGATTCATTACAAGATCGTTGTCTAGCGGAGCTCTATAAAGGCCGGTTGTATAACCCTTTTTTTGCAAGCTGCTCAGGCCATTTCTTAATGACCTCTTGTCTCTCCCTTCCAAAGTAAAATTGTTCACATCTAAAATCGCTTCCTGTCCGATAAAGATTTTTTGCTTGCGCAATTGGTTAAACCATATCATACTGTTTTCATCCACACGATAGAAAGCGGTTCTCAATCCCATTTTTTTACATAGTTTATAAAATTCCATCAACACTTCCGTCTTATGTTCTTCCGCGCACACTGGTTCATCTAAAACGATAGCAAAACCATTGGCAATGCGATAAGCAATAAACGCTTCATGCACTTCTGAAAAAAACAATAGTTTATCCGGATAAATCTTAAAATGATCTACTGATGAATTTCCAAATTCACTAAGCAAAAACTTTGCCCTTTCTCTTCCGGTTTCGGTAGTATCTTCTACTTTCAAAAAAGGCTTGATCAATGTAAAAAGAAGAAAGCCCCAACTTAAGAAACCAAGTATCTGTATCAATAAAATAAACTGGCGCCCAAAATTGGTATGAGGATGAAGAGAATCTTCCTGCAGAAAAAAACTTCGTGCGGAAAATTCGATGGATTGCCTCCACGTAAAATCTATTCCGAAATGTTTCGCTTCAATAAAATAAAATCCTACAAAACCAAATACCAGAACTGATAAAAAAATAATTGCAACAGAGAGGAAACCCATTCGTATCCATTTGGCACTACTTCTAATTCTATATTGGCTGCGACTAATCCATAAAAAAACAATTATTATCGCTGCAAAAGTAGCTTCTTCATAATCCAGCGCTTTGGTAATATTGCCGATTACAGATAAAATGGAAAGCAACAACGCCAGCCGCCAGGCATTCTTCAATCCTTTAAACATATATGCGGAAGTAATGAGCAGCGCAAGGCCGATAAAAAGCACCAGGATGTTAGAAGCATTGATCGCGTTTAAAGGAAGAAATGTTCTGATAAGTTTTAAACGTGGATGCAACGGCGGCGTAACCACTGAAACAATATTGATAACGCCGAGCGAAAAGATCAGCAATGCCGGAACAATGCGGATAAATAAATACCTTCCCCTCCACAAAAAAGAGAAAATGCCAAAAAGCATCGGCAGCCAAAACTCAAAAACGCGATACAAAATCGTGATAGAAAGTGCGTCTACTGTAGAATAGCCGTACATCTGCAAAATATAAACAAGAGATATTTCCACAGCGCCAAGCCCTCTTAAAAAAGGTGAGGTGATCATCAGCAAAACAGAAACGATATAACCGATTGCCGCAATGGAAAATGAAGCTGGAAGACCAAGAGCGAGCATGGCAAAATAAATGTGAAACATGCCTGTAAACTCCACACCTGTTGAATATAAAATAGTGCCCGCATATTTTTTATTGTTCACATTGGCAGCAAAAAATTCATCTATAACAGAAGCAGAACGTGGAAATTTTTTCACTATGAAGCGGTATAACCTGCCCTTTTCTTTGAGCGTTTTAGCAGCACGAACAATAGCGGCAATTACAATCATCAATACAATTAAAGCGATCCAGGCATTTTGAGTTTCATGTTTTCCTGAAAAAGCAAAAAGAATAATCACGGGAAATCCGACCAGGAAAACGGTAAATAATCCCGCAAAAGCATAAAGGCCACTCGCCTGGTGAACCTGTGGTTTATTAAAACCTCTTTTCTTTAATTGTAATGGTGTATAAGCCAATGAACTTACTCCGCCGGCAGGTAAAAAAATGCTGAGAAAATTCCTTTTCAAAAAAAGTTCGATCGCGTCAAGCCATTTTAATGAAAGTCCTATTGCGGAAAAACTGTTGACATACATGCCGCTTTGAAAAAACACATACAAGAATGTGACACCAAGGGCTGCGAGCAGCCAATTTCCATTAGCCTGCTCAATGTTGGGAATAATCTGGAGTAATTCTTTACGTTCACTTCCGAAAAAAATAAACGCCAGGAGGATCATTAAGGCAGCCAGTATTTCACGCCAATATAGTTTGGGTGAGAAGGCCTCCATTCTTTTGTATAGCAGCTTGAGATTCAGTTTTGTTTTTTTTGCAAAGATAATAGAAAGAAAAAAATCCAATATATTTC
>JBBQWJ010000136.1:0-9168 GCA_038210685.1 Chitinophagales bacterium
AAAACTACCCGTAATGCAATTCGTGATTTTAAAGTAATTGATACAAAAGCTGCTGCTTTAGAAGGTTTGCCTGCTTTAGCTTCTAAAATTGATAAGCTGGCAAAAAGAGGAATTATTCATAAGAATAAAGCTGCTAATTTAAAAAGCAAATTGGCAAAAAACGCGCAAGCACTCGCAAAATAAAATAAACTAACCAAATATATTTATCAGCCCGTCAAACAATTTGACGGGTTTTTTATTGGTAGCATTTTATAGCTCAAATTCAGGAAAAAGATGGATCTCCATAAACCTGCCCTCTTTTTTCTCAAAGCCAAAACAATGGCTTCCATTAGTGATTACCAGGTATTTAGCAGGAATAGAAATATGGTAGCGAAGAATTTGTTCCATGGTTTTTTCAGAAAGAGACACGTTCATTTCCTTACATTCAATGATCATCCACGGAAGCGTTTGACGATTAAACACAACGATATCGTACCTCTTTTTTAAATCGACCAGCTTTATTTCCTTTTCCACAGAAATTAACGAAGAAGGGAAACTTTTTGTGAACAAAAGAAATAGTATAATGTTTTGACGCACCCATTCTTCAGGCGTAAGTACCAGCCATTTTTTTCTTATTGCATCAAAAATTTCTTTAACGCCTTTGGTCTGCCTTATTTTAGGTTGCTCTTTAGAAAATTCGATCTTGATCATTGTTACCGTGTGTTCCAAAGACGACTTTGGTATTTTGTAATTTGTGCAATGTAAAATCTAAAATCGTATTTTTATCTGATACAAATAAAAAATAAAAATGATAAAAGTGCTATGAAGACGAAAAAAGAGATAGTAAATAACTGGCTGCCCAGGTATACAGGAGAGAAGTTAGAGAATTTTGGTTCATATATTTTACTTACCAATTTTAGTAATTATGTAAAAATGTTTGCTGAAATTCATAATGTAAAAATTGTGGGGGTTGAAAAAGCGATGGAATGTGCTACCGCAGGCGATATTACCATTATTAATTTTGGAATGGGAAGTCCCGGAGCCGCCACGATCATGGATTTACTAAGTGCCATTGAACCCAAAGCCGTTTTGTTTCTGGGTAAATGCGGCGGCCTCAAAAAAAGAAATAAGATCGGCGACCTTATTTTGCCGATTGCTGCCATAAGAGGCGAAGGAACTTCCAATGATTATTTTCCGCCTGAAGTACCCGCATTACCTGCTTTTGCACTGCAAAAAGCTATTTCAACAACTATCCGAGACCATGGAGTAGATTACTGGACCGGTACGGTTTACACCACCAACCGGCGGGTGTGGGAGCATGATGAAGTTTTAAAAAGTCATCTGAGAAAGATCCGTGCTTATGCCGTGGATATGGAAACCGCCACTATTTTTATTGTGGGTTTTTATAATAAGATACCTACCGGCGCTTTGCTGTTGGTAAGCGATTCGCCTATGGTGCCTGAAGGTGTAAAAACCACTGAAAGTGATGCCAGTGTAACCGCTCAGTTTGTAGAAATGCATTTAACTATTGGGATAGAATCTTTAAAGCAATTGATCAATGACGGGTTGACCGTAAGGCATTTGAAATTTTGAAGAGGCAAGACACAGGAAGCAAGAGGCAAAAGGCAGGAAGCAAGAATTATTACTTATTACTTAACACTTACAACTCACAACTCACATCTCACAACTCAAAACTCATAACTTGCCATCTCCCCTTCTACAAATAAAAGATTTTAGCATTGATTTCGTAACTGAATCAGGAACAACTTCTGCGGTAAAAAATATTTCTTTTGAGGCCAACCGCGGAGAAATGGTAGCTGTGGTAGGAGAATCTGGCTCTGGAAAAACGGTCACTTCTTTATCCATATTACAACTTTTGCCTTCTCCGCCCGCAAAATATAAAAACGGGCAGATTCTTTTTTCTGAGGATGGAAATGATGTGGTTGATATTCTAAAACTTGGCGAAAAAGAATTGCAAAAAATAAGAGGGAACTCGATTTCGATGATTTTCCAGGAACCAATGACTTCACTCAATCCTGTTAAAACCTGCGGTAAACAAGTGATTGAAGCCTTAAGAATTCACCAGGATATTTCTGAAAAGGAAGCAGAAGAAAAAACGATTAAACTTTTCTCGAATGTAAAATTGCCCGATCCTAAATCGATTGTTGATCGGTACCCTCATGAAATTAGCGGCGGGCAAAAGCAAAGAGTAATGATCGCGATGGCCATTAGTTGTAATCCTTCCTTACTGATTGCCGATGAACCTACTACCGCCCTGGATGTTACTGTGCAAAAGACCATTTTGCAATTGATAAAAGAGCTTCAGTTGCAACAGCAAATGAGCGTAATCTATATTACACACGATCTTGGGCTGGTGACAGAAATTGCTGACAAGGTAGTTGTAATGTATAAAGGTGAAGTAGTGGAATCCGGATCCATTAAAGATATATTCCTTCATCCCAAACATCCTTATACAAAAGCTTTGCTGGCCTGCAGACCCGACGCTTCCTCGAAAGGAAAAAGATTGCCTGTAATCAGCGATTTCCTAAACGAGCCTGTGGAAGGTTTCATTAGCAAGGTTTCACAACAAAGAAATCAAGTAGAAACTAATTTTAGCCCGAAGGAAACATTGCTAAGAGTTAAAAACCTGAAAGTTTATTTTCCGGTAAAGAAAAATTTTTTTGGTAAAATTTTAAAAGAATTTAAAGCAGTAGATGATGTAAGTTTTACGGTAGAAAAAGGAGAAACAGTAGGTTTAGTAGGAGAAAGCGGTTGCGGCAAAACCACACTTGGCCGTGCACTTATCAGGATGATAGAACCTACTTCAGGAAGTATTTATTTCAACGGAAAGAATATAGAATTAATTCCTAAGAACGAGTTGAGAAAAATGCGAAAAGATATCCAAATTATTTTCCAGGATCCCTACGGATCATTAAATCCACGCTTAACTATCGGTGAAGCGATCAATGAACCAATGAAGATTCACGGAATTCTACCAAACCAAAAACAAAGGAAAGAAAGAGTAATCGACCTGCTGGAAAAGGTAGATCTAAAACCCGAATATTTTAGCCGTTATCCTCATGAGTTTAGTGGTGGTCAGCGTCAAAGAATTTGTATTGCACGGGCGCTGGGGCTCAACCCTGATTTTATTATTTGTGATGAAAGTGTTTCTGCATTGGATGTGAGTGTACAGGCACAAGTGCTTAATTTATTAAACGATTTGAAAGAAGAGTTAGGCTTCACCTGTATATTTATTTCTCACGACCTTGGGGTAGTTCATTATATCAGTAACCGTATTATGGTGATGAATAAAGGGAAAATTGAAGAAACGGGAACTTCGGATGAAATATATTTTAATCCAAAAAAAGAATATACTCAAAAATTAATCTCAGCTATCCCCAAGGTGAATTTTTAATTCCCTTTCTGATTTCCAAAATAGAAATCGTGCCAATTTATTTGTTTACTTCGGGGGGGCTTTTTATGCGGAGGAAGTAAGTAACAAAAGAGGGCAACATTGCTGTTGCCCAAATTCTTAGGTTCTTCAATAAATAACTTAGAACTGATAGTTTTTCAAAAAAAAAGTGAACTTCAATAATTCATAGAAATTGGACGGTACACCTTAGGTTATTGGGTTAAAATGAGCTTTTTCAATTAATCATTTATACCCTTATAATACTAAAATGATGCCAAAAATCAAAATTGACCTAAGTTACATAAAAACATATTGTTACATAGATTATAAAACCTAATTTAAACAAAATAAGCCTTCAAAAAAATTAAAATCTAAAAAAATAATGATTTAAAATAATGGATTTTGACGGTGAGTTCACAAAAAAAGCTACCAAATAAGTAGCTTCTTTAAACATTAAAATTTGAAAGGATTTATTGTAAATTCATTGAAGAAATAATATTATCAATTCTGCCCTGCAAATTCTTTTGTGTTTCATCAAAATCTGAAACATTTTCCAGCGAAGTATGAACACTGAAATAAAATTTTATTTTAGGCTCTGTGCCACTGGGCCGTGCAGATATCTTGCTTCCATCTTCTGTTATAAACTGCAAAACATTGCTTTTGGGTAAGTTTATTTTTTCGGTGTCGCCGGTTAATAAATTTTTCTTTGTCTGCAATTGATAATCGTACAATTCTTTCACTTTGCTTCCTGCTATTTCATTGGGCGGATTTTCCCGGTAGCCCTGCATCATTTCAGCAATTTCTTTGGACCCGTTCATTCCTTTTTTAGTTAATGAAATTAATTTTTCATAATAAAATCCATACTTCACATATAGCTCCATCAGCTTTTCAAAGAGTGTGCGCCCTTTTTGCTTTTCTACAGCTGCTATTTCACAGATCATCGCTACAGCACTTACTGCATCTTTATCGCGTATCTTATCACCTAACATCAAACCAAAACTTTCTTCGCCACCTACCACATAATTTTCTTTACCTTCTTTTTCCCTTATCAGCTCAGCAATCCATTTAAAGCCGGTAAGCACATTATAACAACTGATATTATTTTTCTCAGCGATTTTATCAATCATATCAGTAGTTACAATCGTCTTCACTACCATGTCATTTGGTTGAGCCTTGCCACTTTCTTTTCTTGCCTCAATAATGTAATTAAACACAATCAGTGCCGTTTGGTTTCCATTTAATAACACCCATTTACCATGATTATCTTTTACGCCGACTCCTACCCTGTCAGCATCCGGATCAGTTCCTAATAAAATATCCGCATCCAATTCTTTTGCTTTTTCCAAACCAATGCTCATCGTTTCCTTCTCTTCCGGGTTCGGGTAGTTAACAGTTGGAAAATTTCCATCCGGGGTAGATTGTTCCTGGACGATATGAACATTATCAAATCCAAATTCTGCAAGCGCTTTAGGCACCAGCATAATTCCTGTTCCATGAATAGGCGTGTAAACTATTTTAAGATCATGCTCTTTTATACAAGCATCAGGATTTACGCTCAGATCTTTTACCATTTTCAAATAAGCTTCATCAATATCTTTTCCAATCAGCGTAATGTTTTCAGAATTCCCTTTCCATTTTACGTCATCAATGCTTTTAATTTTTTCAACCTCTGCAATCACATTTTTATCATGCGGTGGAACGAGTTGCCCTCCGTCTTTCCAATAAGCTTTATATCCGTTATATTCCTTCGGGTTGTGAGAAGCCGTAATTACCAGGCCGCCCTGGCATTGCAACGTGCGGATCGCAAAACTCAATTCAGGTGTAGGCCTTATAGCTTCAAATAAAAAAACTTTAATACCATTTGCCGCAAAAATATCAGCAGCAATTTCTGCAAATTTCCGGCTATTATTTCTTACATCATGCGCAATGGCCACTTTCACTTCAGAAAATGATTGGTTTAAATAATTAGCATAACCCTGCGTCGCCATTCCCACTGTATATTTATTCATTCGGTTGGTGCCCACGCCCATTATGCCGCGAAGTCCACCTGTACCAAATTCAAGGTCCTGGTAAAAAGCATCTTCCAATTGGGCAGGGTCATTTTTTTGTAACTCCTTTATTTCCTTTTTTGTGCCTTCATCATAATCACCGGAAAGCCATTCATTAATTCTGTTTTCTGTTTTTGTATCCATGCTCCTATTTTTTTACAATTTAAAGATATTTATTTTGATTTATTTAATTTTCCTATTACACAATCCCCTTAATTTTGTTTGATGTTTCTACTCAATGATAACAAAAGATTTCTTTTTCTTTTTACCTCTTTCCTTTTTTTTATCACAGAAAATACCTTTTCACAAGATACTTTTATACAAGAAAACGCATTAGCAAAATCCACTTTTTTTTTCAATTCTGAAATACAGCCTATAAATGATTCCTTCAAAACTTATCCTTACAATAAAAAAAGAATTCATTTAGTAACCGCTGCAAACATTGTTGGATATGGAGGAACGCTCATTGGATTAAATGCTCTCTGGTATGCACATTATCCAAGATCGGGATTTCACTTTTTTAATGATGATGCTGAATGGCAGCAGATGGATAAAGTGGGCCATGTTTACAGTGCATACACTGAAAGCCGCGCTACGATGGAAATGTGGCGCTGGGCAGGTTTATCAAGAAAAAAAAGTATCTGGATTGGCGGGTTAAGCGGTGTTGCTTATCAAACGATTATTGAAGTGCTGGATGGATTTTCTTCTCAATATGGATTTAGCCCCGGAGATTTTACGGCAAATATTATTGGTTCATCGATATTTATTTCTCAACAACTTGCCTGGAACGAGGAAAAAATACAACTGAAATTTTCGTTTCATAGAAAAAATTATGGATCGCCCGAACTAAATGCACGCGCAGATCATCTTTATGGAAACACAGAACTCGAAAGATTTATTAAAGATTATAACGGGCAGTCATATTGGTTAAGCGCTAATATCAAATCGTTCTTTCCAAACTCCAATTTACCTCGCTGGTTAAATTTCTCGGTTGGCTACGGCGCTGAAGGAATGTTTGGAGCAACAAAGAACATAGGTTATGATGATAACGGAAATGTGATCTTTGACAGGCAGGATATTAAACGCTACAGGCAATGGTATTTATCGCCTGACATTGATTTTACTAAAATCGCCACCAACAAAAAAGCCGTAAAAATTTTATTGTTTGTTTTAAACTCATTCAAATTTCCTGCGCCCACTTTAGAATACTCCAATGGAAGTTTTAAAACCCACTGGATCGTGTTTTAAAGAAGATGGAACAGTAGACAAACAAAAAAGATCAATTCTTATTTTCAATGTTTTTCTTAAACCAGGTCATTTGCCTTTTTGCATAATGTCGTGTATTCTTTTTAATTTCTTCCACAGCTTTTTCAAGCGATATCTTTCCGTCAAAATAATCGAACAGTTCTTTGTAACCTACGGTTTGAAGTGCATTGAGGTGTTTGTAAGGATACAAACTTTCTGCTTCTTTTAATAAACCATTCTCCATCATTTGGTCTACGCGAAAATTAATATTATTATAAAGTTCTTCGCGAGGCAGCTCCAGTAAACTAACTTTTATTTCAAAATCCCGTTTTACTTTTTTTTGAGAATGAAAATCTAAAATTGATTTTCCTGTAGAAAGCTTTACTTCAAGCGCACGCAACATCCTTTGCGGATTTTGCATTTCTCCTTTTGCAAAAAAAACAGGATCATTACTTTTTAATTCATTTTGTAGCCAGTCAAAACCATTTAAAAGATACTTCTGGTTTATTTCTTTTCGCACAAATTCATCAACTTCCGGAATTTCATCCAGCCCTTCAATAAATGCTCTTATATACAAACCGGTACCACCTACCATAACAGCAATATCATTTTTCTCAAAAATTTCACTTACTGCCTCAAGCGCATAATCTTCAAAAATTCGCGCATTTACTTCTTGATGAATGGAATGAGAATTTATAAAATAATGTTTTACTTTTTGAAGTTGTTCATCAGAAGGTTTGGCTACGCCAATATTCAATTCTTTAAAGCACTGGCGGCTATCTGCAGAAATTATTTGAGTATTGTTTTTAAGCGCAAGTTCTATTGCTTGAGAGGTTTTTCCAACAGCGGTAGGCCCGGAAACTATAATGCAGGTTTTTGTATTCATATAATTGCAGGTTTGTAAAGAACCGGCTAATTAATTTTTATATTTCATCGCTTTGCGAATCATCAACTTCTTCTTCTTCGGCTTCGCTTTCAACATCGCTGTCTCCTTCTTCACTATAGCTATCAGCCATAACAGCAGTGTTTAAATCATACTTCTCTTCTATCTCTGAAAGTTTTTCGTTGATCAATCCTTTGGTTCCATATTGGCTTGGAGCAATTCCTTCACTTCTGCTACAAGATGGATAATCCATCTTTATACTCTCTTCCTTATTTACATTGATCAGTTCTACAAGAAAACTCCAGTTTTTATGAAAATCATACACATAAATAAATTTCTGGTTAGGTTCCTTTATCTCTTTGCCAATAAATGTTTCATTCATCAACAAGGGTTCTGCCTTATACTCTTTGTCGTATCTTTCTAAAGATATTTCTTTACCGCGTTGCCAGTTGTCATTGCTCCTGTAAAAAGTTGCATAATGTTTACTATCAAATTCAAAACTTTTTAGAATGCAATTATGCAGTTCAAAAAAAGTTTGTGTGTGCTTAATAACTATATCACGATAAACGCTTTCATCCTCTTCCCAGTAAACTCTGAATTTTAAAATTGCCATATCACAAATTTAAGGGTTAGTTTTTAATTAAAAGGTTTGTAATGCGAGCAATTTTAAGATAAAATGTGGGTTTCTAAAATGAAAAGAAGTGGCATTAAAAAGAAAACATTATTTAACTCCCAGATCCTGTGCAACCTTCTTCATGTATTCGAATGCATCTTTAAATTCATTTGGAATTTCACCATCAAGAATAGCCTCCCTGACAGCATTTTTAATGTCACCCACAATTCGTGAAGGTGGCAGCCCGAATTCTTTCATAATAATTTCTCCCGTAATCGGCGGTTGCCAATTTCTGAGGTGATCTGATTCTTCTACTTCCTTCAAACGATTTTCTACCATTTCAAAATTGGCAAGATAGCGCTGCACTTTTTGTTTGTTCTTTGAAGTGATGTCTGCTTTGCAAAGCAACATGAGGTTTTCAATATCATCTCCTGAATCAAAAATTAATCTGCGTATAGCCGAGTCCGTTATGTTTTCTTTTGTGAGACCGATAGGCCGCAAATGCAACTCTACCATCTTTCTTACAAATTTCATTTTATCATTTAATGGAAGTTTTAATTGCGCAAAAATTTTAGGAACCATTCTTCCTCCTACCACTTCATGACCGTGAAATGTCCAGCCATGGCCCTCTTCAAATTTTTTAGTTGCCGGTTTGGCGATGTCATGCAGAATAGCAGCCCACCGAAGCCAAAGATCATTCGTATGCGGAACAATATTATCAAGCACCTGCAGCGTGTGATAGAAATTATCTTTGTGACCTTTTCCATCAATAAATTCAGCGCCGGCAAGAGAAACCATTTGTGGAAAAATGATTTTCAATAGGCCCGTTTTATACAAAAGATCGAACCCGACAGAAGGCTTGTTGGTCATCACAATTTTGTTGATCTCATCAATTATTCTTTCCCCGCTCACTATTTTTATCCTTTCTGCATGATCTTTTATTGCTTGTAAAGTTTCAGGAGAAATGGTAAAATTCAATTGGGTAGCA
>JBBQWJ010000137.1:0-9122 GCA_038210685.1 Chitinophagales bacterium
ATGGCTGAAAAAATTGCTGCAGGGAAGATCAACAAATTCTTTAAAGAAAGTACTTTACTTGCACAGGCATTTGTAAAGGATGGTAACAAATCAGTAGCCGATTATTTAAAATCAGTAGATCCGGATTTAAAAGTTCTTGGTTTTAAAAGAGTCGCGTTAGGATAAAATTTTAAAATATATTTTTGAAAAAGAGCTGCCCTTGGGTAGCTCTTTTTCTTTTTAATCCAACCGGTTATTTTATTTTTAAAATAAAATAACCGCTTTTTTGTTGGTTTACTGTTTAAACCTCATCAGTCATCTTTAAAAGACATTGTGTATCGGGCAAATAAAAATTTATCCATTATCTTGCAGCGATTTAAAAAAACAACTCTAATCAATTTATGCTTCCTAAGTTTAAAAGAATCCTTCTCAAACTTTCCGGTGAATCTTTAATGGGTGATAAAAATTTTGGTCTTGATTCTGATGTGCTTGCTAAATATGCGCAAGATATTAAGTTGATAACAGAGCTTGGTGTTCAGGTGGCCATCGTTATTGGCGGTGGTAATATTTATCGCGGAATGAATGAAGCTGAAACTGGCATAGAACGTGCCCAGGGCGATTATATGGGCATGCTGGCGACTGTCATTAATGGAATGGCATTGCAAAGCGCATTGGAAAGAGCGGGTGTTTATACAAGATTGCAAAGCGCTATTAAGATGGAACAAGTTGCAGAGCCTTATATTCGCCGAAGAGCCATAAGGCATTTGGAAAAAGGAAGAGTAGTTATCTTTGGAGCGGGAACCGGCAATCCTTATTTTACAACTGACACAGCAGGCTCATTACGGGCAATAGAAATTGGTGCAGATGTAATTTTAAAAGGGACACGAGTAGATGGAATTTATTCTGCAGATCCGGAAAAAGACAAGCTTGCAACAAAATATGAAACCATCACATTTGCCGATTGCATTTCCAGGAACCTAAAGGTTATGGATATGACCGCATTTACTTTATGCATGGAAAACCAGCTTCCAATTATTGTTTTTGATATGGATACACCTGGTACATTGTTGCGGGTAATAACGGGCGAAAAAGTTGGCACTTTGGTAACTGGATAATTTGTGTTAATTTAGGCTTCTCTTAAAAATTACTTATCCAGTTTCTGTAGAAATGCAGGAATTAATCCTTTGAAAAAATCACAATTAACCCCCCGGTTGTAAAATATTTGTGTAACATTTTTAAGTAACTGCACCATGTGGATTTGGTGGATTATATCCCTAGTCGTTTTAATAGCCTGCTTTATTTTTGCTTACAAAGTAATTGTAAGCAGCTATGAACTGCTGCCCGTTGATAAAAAGAATTTCCTGAGTTTTAAAAAAACTACCTCTTCCGAAAACCAATCTTCCCGGCCGGAAGCGATCTGGGATTTAAAAAATAAATTACAAAAGGTAGAAGAGAATTCATCGTTTTACGAAATACAATTTACAAAAATGCAGGAACGGCTAAAAGCACTGGAAGCACAATATCAATCCCGCCAACAAATTTCTGTTTCCCAAAATGAGGACGAAGAAGATTGGAAGGAAATGTATTACGATGAAAATGAAGTAAAAGAAAAATTAGAAAATGAACTTGACCTTACCAATCAAAAACTGGAAGAAGTAGAAAAAAAATTAAGAGAAATTGAAGAAAATAGCAGCCAATGGAGTGGGTTACAAAGTGATTATGATGCGCGTTTAAATGATCTGGAATCCATGCAAAATAACATTGACCTTTTGCAAAGGCAGCTTGAAGCGGGAGCCGCACGCGAAAAAGAATTGGAATTATCCCTTGTAGCAGAGATCAATGCCAAAAAACAATACTCAAATCTGGAAAGTGAAAATGCACGTTTGAAAAGTGATAATGATGATTTAAGAAGACAGGTAGTAGAAATAAATAAAAAAGAAAAAGAACTGCAAATAGGTGTTTCCAGGGTATATGAACTGGAAAACCAGCTTGCAGTGTATGAAGAAGAAAAAGCCAAAATGATTGCCAATCTTGAACTTTTGCTTCATCAAAATAAAATGGTTTCTGCAACTAAAAATTCCTAAGAGCTTTATATAAATTTCTTTAAATTTACTAATCGAAATTCATCCGTAGTTTATGAAAGTTGCTTAATGGCTTACATGCAGCTTCATTTATTAAATTTTAAACTTACGATTATGAATTTTCAAGGAATGTCTAAGCAAAGAAAATTTCTTTTAGTCTCCTCTGCAGTTGGTTTTATTTCAATGTTTTTACCGTGGGTTTCCATCTCAATGTTTGGTTATACACAAAGTGTAAACGGAATGCATAAAGAGGGGATTCTGGTTTTTATTTGTTTTGTAGTAACAGGGATCATTGCTTTTGTTGATGATGAAAAGAAGAACCTTGACAAAACAATGTGGACGCTTACTTTATTGGCCGGCGTAATTGCCCTGCTCTTTACCATTTGGTATTATTTAGAAATTACAAATTCCTTGATTGGATCTGCGCTGGTTGGTTTCGGAATTTATATTGCTGCCATTGCTGCTATAGGAATCCTTGTTTCTGCCTATTTATTAAGATCGCCTTCCGATAATCTTAAAGACGGATTTGATAGCCTTAAAGATGGTTTGAAAAGCAAGTTTGCCAATTCGCCCAATCCGCCTGCAAATTCTGATGAAACTCCCAAAGTGTCGGAAACGCCGAATGCCAACAAAAGTGGCAATGAAAATCCGGGTTAGATCAACACATCTTTTTTATAGGCTGTTTAAATAATAAAATTTATTAACCCAATTAAAAGCGCGATATTGATTGTGTTTTTTTTATGTTTAATAAATAGGGTTTAGAAAATTTGCTAAAGAAAAATTAAATAAAAATGAATGTCTGATAACAATCAAATCGCAGCGATGCGGAAAATTTACCAGTTAAAATCTTTGGAAGAAAAAGATGTAAATACTGATCCGGTAAAACAATTTGAAACCTGGTGGCAGGAAGCAATTGATGCCGGAACTGAGGAACCGAACGCAATGACATTGGCTACCTGCAGCGCTTCCGGAAAACCTTCGGCGCGCATTGTATTATTAAAAGGCGTGAGTGCTACAGGGTTTGTTTTTTTTACCAATTATGAAAGCCGGAAAGCACATGAAATAAAAGAAAATTCTTTTGTGGCGCTTGTATTTTTTTGGAAAGAATTAGAAAGGCAAATACGAATTGAAGGAAAAGTGAAAAAAGTAGATGGCAAAGAAAGTGATGAATATTTTTCAGATCGGCCGCGTGAAAGTCAATTGGGCGCATGGAGTTCTCCACAGAGCAGTGTAATTAATAACGCTGAATTTCTGCAGGAAAATATGAAAAAATACTACGACCAGTTTCATGAAAAGGAAATTCCACGACCTGAATTCTGGGGCGGGTATATTGTAGAACCAACCGTTATCGAATTCTGGCAAGGCAAGCCTGGCAGGCTTCACGACAGGTTGAAATATTCTCTTAACGAAAATAATAGCTGGCTCATACAACGGCTGGCTCCGTAACAATTAATTTTTTTAATTTTCAGTAAACCAACAAAAAGTGAATATTCCTATTTGCTTTTAAAGTTTTTTGCAGATGACAAGACAGTAAACAAATAAAAAATTGTTTTTTTCATTTTGCAGTATTATTTAATCTATCAAATCTTCTGCAACTAAAAACTAAGCTTCTTTTTTCTCTTTTTCCGTTTTAGTAGTTTTCGTTTTTGCTTTGGTTACAGGCCTTGATTTACCAAAAGAGCCCATAAAAATTTTACCTTTTTTAGTTTTTTTATCTCCGCGTCCCATTTAAATTTTATTTATTGTTGAATGATTATTAATAAAAAAAAGCAAGATACAATTATTGCACCTTGCTTTTAGAATTTTTTCCCGAAAATCAGATTTTCGATGACAGTTCTTTACCTGCTTTAAATTTAGCTACTTTCTTAGCTTTAATTTTAATTACAGCGCCAGTTTGAGGATTGCGACCATTGCGTGCAGCCCTTTTACTAACAGAGAAAGTTCCAAATCCAACAAGTGTAACTTTTCCGCCACCTTTTAAGGTTTTGGTTACTGCGGTAGTGAAAGAATCTAAAGCAGCATTAGCTTGTGTTTTAGTAACTCCTGCGTCATCGGCCATTTTGGCGATTAATTCAGCTTTGTTCATAATGATTTATTTGATTTTTTAAACAGCAACAAATATAGAAGGTTTTTCACTGAAATAATATTTTTGAAAAGATTTTTTTTCATAATGATTCTTTGAAACGCAATATTGGTGTGGATTTCAGCCTGCATCACGTGATTATACTAGTGTTAAGTTTGAGGCGGCATCTCAATTAAAAAGCAATACAGCATTGAGTTACAGAAGATTTAAATGATAAAACCTTTATTTAAAAGGCTTTTTGGGGCAAAGTAATTTTACTAAAAAGGTGTATAGAAAAAAAATATGAACACTTATTCCACATTTTTAAGGAGGGTTCGGAAAGAAACAACTTTTTCCTTCCATTTTTCTATGGCCCGATGACGTAGTGAGCCTCCGAAAATATACTGGTATCTATTGTAATCACTTTTTGATTTAGCCAAAAATTGAATAACAAATGTTCTTCCATCTTCCTCTTCAAGATCCATCAACTCATAAAATCGGTGTTGATAAAAACATCCTGTTGCCAGTATATCAGGAATTTGAATTTTCTTTTGCCATTCCATCCATTCATCCAGGCAGTCATGATCTACTTTAAAAGTAATGTTGTAAACAAACATGCTTTAATATTTTAGTTCCATATAAACCGGACAATGGTCACTGTGTTTTACTTCAGGAAAAATTTTTACCTCCTGGATGTGGTCTTTTAAATTTTCTGTAACGTTAATATAATCTATGCGCCAGCCTTTATTTTCAAGGCGGGTTGTGGGTCTTATCACGCTCCACCAGCTATAGTTATGCGATTCTTTATTGAGATGGCGGAATCCGTCTGTAAACCCATTATTCAAAAAATTGTCAAACCACGCTCTTTCTTCAGGTAAAAAACCAGATGTTTTTTTATTGGCTTTGGGATTGTGAATATCAATTTCTTTATGAGCAATATTATAATCGCCGCAAACGATTAATTTTTTTCGTGTTTCTTTTAATTGATTGAGATAATCTAAAAATTCATCCAGCCAAATGTATTTATAAGACTGGCGATGCTCGCCGCTGGTACCTGAAGGGAAATAGGCGCAGATCAAAGTGATATCACCGAAATCAGCACGTAATACTCTTCCTTCAAAATCGCTTTGTTGTTTTCCATGACCAAATTCAACATTATCCGGTTCAAGTTTGCTGAGAATAGCAACTCCGCTGTAACCTTTTTTTTGAGCAGAAAAAATAAATGTCCTGTATCCGGCACCTTGAATCGCTTCCCGGTCAATATCTTCTTCATTGGCTTTTATCTCCTGCAAGCAAATAATATCAGCTGGATTAGTCTTTAACCAATCGATGAAGCCTTTTTTTATGGCAGATCTTATACCGTTTATGTTGTAAGTAATAATGCGAATATTATTATTCATAATTAATCTTTTTATTGATTACTCTAAAATTACTCCAAATTTTTCCTTCTTCTTTCTAGTCCAATTGCGGCCTCAGCCACCTTTCTGCTTCTTCAACGGGCATGTTTTTTCGAGTTGCATAGTCTTTTAGCTGGTCTCTGGATATTTTTCCAACTCCAAAATATTTGCTTTCCGGATTGGCAAAATACCAGCCACAAACCGAAGGTGCAGGATCCATTGCTAATGATTCCGTTAGAGTTATTCCCGCGTTTTCAGAAGCATTTAATAATTTAAAAAGTTTGTATTTTTCTGTATGATCAGGACATGCGGGATAACCCGGCGCGGGCCTTATTCCTGTATACTTTTCTTCAACCAATTCTTTGGTGCTAAGAGTTTCATCGGTTGAATATCCCCAAAATTCTTTCCTTGTTCTTTCATGAAGCAATTCCGCAAAAGCCTCTGCCAGCCTATCAGCCAAAGCCTGCAACATAATTTTGTTGTAGTCATCAAACTCTTTGTTGAATTTTTCAATATGAGGTTCCAGTCCATGGATAGAAACAGCAAATGCTCCAATAAAATCGCCTTTACCCGGCTTTATAAAATCAGAAAGAGAAAGATTGGGTTGTCCCGGCGCCTTCTTTATTTGCTGCCGCAAAAATTCAAGATCAAAAATTTCTCCGTCAGTATTTTTTACTTCAATTGTATCATCAGCAATTTTATTCGTTTCCCAAAAACCAATTACACCTTTTGCTGTAAGCCATTTTTCACTGATGACCTTTTTTAATAAAGTCTGTGCTTCTTCATAAAGTTTTGTTGCGGCTGTGCCAATGGTTTTATCAGATAATATTTGCGGAAACTTTCCATGCATTTCCCATGCAATAAAAAAGGGTTGCCAATCGATGTACTTATAAATATCATTAAGATCAAAATTGTCGAAAACCTTTATGCCAGTAAACGAAGGTTTAACAGGATTAAATGTTTTCCAATCAATAGCATACTTGTTTTTCTGTGCTTCTGAAAATGGCAATAAAACTTTTGCTGATTTTTTATTTCCAAAATCGCTTTTTAATTTTTGGTACTCCTTTTCAATGGTTGCTAAAAACTCTTTTTTTGTTTCTTGGTTCAACAAATTTCCGGCAACACTCACACTCCTTGAGGCATCTAACACATGGACTACTCCATTATCATATTCCGGAGCAATTCTTACCGCAGTGTGAAGACGTGATGTAGTAGCGCCGCCAATAAGAAGCGGAATTGAAAAATTTTGCCTTTTCATTTCCTTTGCTACATGCACCATTTCATCAAGTGAAGGCGTGATGAGGCCGCTGAGGCCAATCATTGCCACGTTTTTTTCCTTTGCTGTTTGAAGGATTTTTTCCGCAGGAACCATCACTCCAAGATCAATTATTTCATAACCATTACAACCAAGAACAACGCCCACAATATTTTTTCCGATATCATGCACATCACCTTTTACGGTAGCCATTAAAATTTTAGCAGGTCCTGAACCTTCAACATTTAAAATGCCTGCAGCAATATTTTCCTGTTTTAATTTTTCTTTTTCTGCTTCGATAAAAGGGAATAAATAATTGACACTTTTCTTCATCACCCTGGCGCTTTTTACTACCTGCGGCAAAAACATTTTGCCACTTCCAAAAAGATCACCTACAATGTTCATTCCATCCATCAATGGTCCTTCTATTACATCAAGCGGTTGTGGATACTTTTGCCTTGCTTCTTCTGTATCTTCTTCAATATAATCAGTGATGCCATTTATTAAAGCATGGCTTAAACGCTTTTGCACCTCCTCCTTTCTCCACGCCTGGTCTTTTACAACTTCCTTTCCTTTTGCTTTTACTGTTTCTGCAAAAGCCAATAATTTATCTGTCGAATCTTCTTTCCTGTTCAGGATAACGTCTTCACAAAGTTCTTTCAATACAGGATCGATTTGTTCGTAAACCTGCAACTGACCGGCATTTACAATTCCCATATCCATACCGGCTCTTATTGCATGATATAAAAACACTGCATGCATCGCTTCTCTCACAGTATCATTCCCACGAAAAGAAAATGAAATATTGCTTACACCGCCACTCACTTTTGTGAGAGGCATTAATTTTTTTATTTCTCTTGTTGCTTCAATAAAATCAACTCCGTAATTATTGTGTTCTTCAATACCAGTTGCGATGGCAAAAATGTTCGGATCGAAAATGATGTCCTCAGGTTTGTATCCTACCTGTTCGGTTAATATTTTATAGGCGCGTTTACAAATCTCCACTTTGCGTTGCAAGGTGTCTGCCTGGCCTTTTTCATCAAAAGCCATAACGATTACTGCTGCGCCAAAACTTTTACAAATAAAAGCCTGCTCTATAAATTTTTCTTCACCTTCCTTCATCGAAATAGAATTGACAATGCATCTTCCCTGCACGCATTTTAATCCTGCTTCTATAATGTTGAATTTAGAAGAATCGATCATTACAGGGATTTTTGCGATGTCCGGTTCTGCCTGCAATAAATTTAAAAAAGTGGTCATTGCTTTTTCTCCGTCAAGCAATGCGTCATCCATATTTACATCAAGGATCTGTGCTCCGCTTTCTACCTGTTGTCGGGCAACAGATAAAGCTTGTTCATAATCGTCGCTGCGAATTAAACGCGCGAATTTTTTTGAACCGGTAACATTGGTTCGTTCCCCGACATTTATAAAATTGCTCTCGGGCCGAACGACCAGCGGTTCTAATCCTGAAAGACGTAAATAGGGCTTTATTTTTTTTGTTTCTGACATTTTATGGTGTTTTCAAGGTTTTCGGAAACCGATGGGTTCCCTTGGTTTATTTTCCTGAATCAATAATTTTTTTAAATAGGCAAAGACTGTTTTTATTTCTTCATCATTTTTTACCAGGTGTTGCTCTATTTTTTCAATCTTCATCCAAAGGTCTTTGTTTTCTAAAATCGATTGTTTCATTTTGGTAAAAAGGCGGATAATCTGGATATTTACCTGGATTGCCGTTTCAGAATTCAATACGCTGGAAAGCATGGCTACTCCTTGCCCGGTAAAGGCATAAGGAAGTTTTCTTGTACCTCCCCTTCCTTTTTTCTTTGATATCGCAATTTGCGATATCAAAGATTTGAATTCTGCTTCTGTCAATTGAAACATAAAATCATCAGGAAATCTTGAAATATTTCTTTTTACCGCTTCATTCAAACGAAAAGTAGGGACACTATACATTTCTGCCAAATCTCTATCCAGCATTACTTTCAATCCGCGAATGACATAAATTTTTTCCAAAATATTTTCTTCTGAAACTTTCACGATTGGTAAATTTTGCTTTGGCATTTTTAATGTTCTTAGATTTTAAAATTTCTTTAAGATCGCAAATTTCGACCTTAGAGAAACCGTTTGAAATCACAATTTGTGATGTCAAAAATGAAATCCATGTGTTTATCTTTTGCTTTCATTCAATTAATTAATCTTGATATGCCAATCCGGAATATCAACTTCTGTTTTAAAAATCATTCTTGAAGTCGCAAATTGCGACTTCAGGATATTGAACAGGTTACGTCCTGTCCCTACGCATTCTCCACCACAGGTAATTTTCTTGCTTCAAATTTTTTCACATGATC
>JBBQWJ010000138.1:0-9075 GCA_038210685.1 Chitinophagales bacterium
TTGGTATTGGTATTTCACAAGAAATGCAGAAAAAACTCTTCAAACGCTTTTTCAGGGTAAGTGATGAACGTACCAGCACTTTTCCTGGTTTAGGACTTGGGTTATTCATAGCTACAGAAATTATAAGAAAGCAAAAAGGCCGCATTTGGGTAGAAAGTGCCCCAAATTAAGGCTCCACTTTTTGTTTCAGTTTACCCTATAATTACGAGTAAAAATATTATCTCTTGTTTAAGAAATTAGTGTTTTACCTCTTAGGATTCTGCTTATAATTCTAATTTAAAATCACGGTTAATTGTTGCTTTACTCCATTTTGCACAGACTGAAATAATTTTTATAATTTGGTTTTTTATTTCTAATATTACATCGATTACTCAAAACGATTGCGATTTACATTTGCCATAAAATTCCCCAAAAAATAATTAAACTCAATACGGTACGCTCTTTGCCTTTGTTATATTAGAAATAAATGATTTTGATTTATGAAGAAAAAGATTTTAATTACTGATGACGATGAAGGTGTGCAGGATATTTTTAAAATAATATTCGAACGCGAAGGTTATGATGTTGAAGTATTCGGCGAGGCCATATCTATTCTTGAAAATAAATATACATCACCTGATTTATTTGTGCTGGACAGGCAGTTGAGTGGACAAGATGGATTAAAGGTTTGTCAATTTTTAAAAAGCCAGACTTTAACCAAACATATTCCTGTAATTATAGTTTCGGCCACACCGGGCATCGGAAAATTAGCACAGGAAGCGGGCGCCGATGATTTCATTGAAAAACCATTCCAGATAAAAGATTTATTAAGTGTGGTGGAGAAATGGATTTAGAAGGGTCGGGGCTTATTCCTTTTTTATTAGCCTTAGGGCTGTTAGGTAAGGCTCAAAAATTTTGTAAATCCGGACCTCTTTATAAAAAATAAAAATAAATATTTGGTGAAACTAAATTAATTAGTATTTTTGTCCTAAATAAATTAGTTTGTTATGTCACAAGCAGGACAAAATCTCAAATACCTTCGCAAACTTCGCGGATGGACACAAGAAGAATTTTCCACAAAACTGGGTATCAAACGTTCGCTTCTCGGTGCTTATGAAGAAGAAAGGGCGGATCCGAGACTCGAGGTTTTAGAAAACGTAAGTGAAATTTTTAAAGTTTCATTGGACGAACTTTTGTTGCACGACCTCGGTGAAACCAAAGGCAGCAGCTATCTTGCCAAAAGAAGGCAAATGAAAATGATGAGTGCCGAAAGGAACCTCATTCACTTTGTACCAGTAAAGGCGGCGGCCGGCTATCTTGCCGGGTATGCTGATAGTGAATTCATAGATGAACTGAATACTTTTACTTTACCCATGCTCACAGGTGGCAGCTACCGTGCTTTTGAAATCATCGGTGATAGTATGTTGCCTACGGCAAGTGGGAGTGTTATTGTAGGAGAAAAAGTAGAAAATCTCGATAGCGTAAAAAACAATGCGGCTTATATAGTAGTTAGTAAAAGTGAAGGAATAGTTTATAAACGTGTCGTAAAAAATAATAAGAATAAGAATAAATTAACCCTTGTAAGCGACAATCCTGCATTTCAGCCGTACCAGGTTCAGGCGGCTGATGTGTTGGAAATGTGGCAGGCGCAGGCCATCATTAACAAAGTTACCCAACATCAAAGATGGGATGTAGATTCCCTGGTAAACCTGGTGAGCAACCTGCAGGACCAGGTAAGTTCTTTAAAGAAAACAATGAATTAGGAATCGGTTATGTTTGTAAATATTACAATAATTCGGTATCATGCAAATTAGTATGATCTTTAATAATAGTAGTCAACATATCCATTCACCAACAAAATAATCATCATGATCAAATTACAAATTATTGGACACCTGGGCAGAGATTGCGCCACCAATGAAGTAAACGGAAGAACAGTAATCAATTTTCCTGTTGCCCATTCTGAAAAATATAAAGATGCACAGGGGAACCAGGTAGAAAAAACGACTTGGGTAAATTGTGCCTACTGGACAGACAGGCCTGCGATTGCGCAATATCTTAAAAAAGGTCAATTAGTTTACGCGGAAGGAAATCCTGAAGCGGAAGGATATCTTAATAAGGAAAACCAGAACGCGGCTTCATTAAAAATGAATGTTTTCAGAATCCAGCTGCTAGGCAGCAAAAATGATAACCAGGATGGAAGTGCACCATCAAATGCGAATACTAATTCTCAATCATCAGGAAGTTCGAAAGTAAATCAGCCTGCAGAAATGGAAGAGCCTGCAGACGATCTTCCATTTTAATAAATTTGCGTTGTACTTGTTAAGCGGCTTCATTCCTGGGCCGCTTTTTTAGTGGCATTAGGGCAAAAAAAAGTGTTGTTACGACAACACTTTTTTCAAAATAAATCCTTCTTAATCTTTCTTTTTGTTTTTCTCTTCAGCCTCTTTGTAATTCACTTTACGCTTGTGAGTTTCTCCATTCACATTTTTTTCACTTTGTAACCATTGTGTTTTTTGTGCTTACTAAATGTGTTATGAACCTTTTGGGGTGCAGAAGAGGTTTGTTTTACTTTTACCTCATTTTCTTTTTCCTGGGCATGGGTAACAATAGCGAAGGTGAAGGTTAAAATAACCAGAAAAAAAAGTTTTTTCATTTTTTCTATTTTAGGTCAATAAAAGATTCCAAATCAAAAGGTGTGCCTATAAAACTGTTCTTTCTGGCTTTAAATGGTTTTGATTGAAGAGCTTGTATTTGAGCTGATTTTATTCAGCCGCTTTTTCACCCTCTTTACCTTGTTTTACAATGTCACCACTTTTAAATAAAATAGGTTCTAGAATAGTTTGCCATTTCGGAATTTTGCGTAGCAGAAATTCCAGGTCCATACCAAAATGTTTAAACTCTTCTTGTTGTGCGTCTTTCATTATTGCTATCGCGTCCTTATCTTTTTCAACAGAAATACGCTGTTGATACCAATTGATAGCTTCGGCCTCTTCTGTAAGTGCAGCAAACATTCTTGCAAGAGTTCTTGTTTCTTCTGAAAGTTCATTTGCCGGTTCATGATATTGATTGAATCCCATTTTCTAAATAGTTTAAAAATTAATTAATGATAGTGATGGATCACAACAATTGAACCAAAGTAAATGAACCACAAAAAAGGTTTTGGAAACAAAGAGATAGAAAGAAAGACCATTCCCGTTTTTGCTTTTTCAGCAAAAAAAAACCTTTTGAAAGACGATAAATATTAAAATATTTTTTTTTATCGCCTCAATAAAAAAAATAAAAAAAGGTAAAACAGTAGAGTTTATTCTGCTGTTGTGGGATCTATAATGGTTTTTACTTCGCTCACCGAGTTTGCCGGAAAGCCTCCTTGTTTTGCATGCTCACGAACCATTTCTTCATTAGGAGCAATGTAAACACAATAGATCTTATCGCCGGTCACATAGCTTTGTACCCACTGAATTTGCGGCCCCATTTTACTAAGAACACCACAGGAAGTTTGTGAAATCCCTTTTAATTGTTCGGTAGAAAATGAACCGGCACCCGGAATTTCTCTTTCAATTACATACTTAGGCATAAATTGTAAATTTTTGATTTGTGGACTATCAGAAATGTTATCTGAATGTAAAAAATGCTTGTGAAATTTGGCTTGATTAGCGGTTTCGATTAGTTCAGAAGAATTGGAATTAGAACACGGGTATTTGCTCATCCAAATGTAAAGATAATCTGTTGATTTAATTTAATAAATGGCAAGAGGTTTTTTCAAATAAACAATATAGTTTTATGGCATAATTTTTCTACGTCTGATTGTATGCAAAAAACATTGTTAGGGAAATGGGTTCTTATCCTGCTACTTATCTTTTTATCTTTCAGCATTTTAATTTATGCTAAGGTTGTGTTGCTTCCGCTTACTCTTGCCGGGCTTTTGGCGATGCTCTTTATGCCAATAAGCAGATGGCTCGAAAAAAAAGGTCTCAACCGCGCACTTGCTTCATTTGTATGTGTAATTATTTTTTTGGTGATTCTTGCCGCTGTTATTTATTTTTTCATCTGGCAGATAAATGGCATTACGCAAGATGTTTCTGCCATCCAACGCAATGTGATGGCTAAATTGCATGGGCTTGAAATGTTTCTTTATGAATCGTTTGGCATTACACCTTCAAGCCAGGAAAAAATTATAAAAGGAAATAATCCTGGTGGGATGAGTAGTATGATCAGCACTTTTATGGGCTCTCTTATTTTCTTTATCACCAATTTTATCATCATGCTGGTCTATATTTTTATGTTATTGTATTCCCGGAAGCATTTGAAAATATTTATTCTGAAACTTGTTAAAGAGGATCAAAAAGAAAAAACAGAAAGCGTTATTTCGGCTTCGAGCAAGGCCACGCAACATTATCTTTTTGGCTTTGGAATGCTGATTACTTTATTGTGGGTTTTGTATAGTATTTCTTTTTCTATTATTGGGGTGAAGAACCCTGTTTTTTTTGCCAGCCTTTGTGGTTTATTAGAGATTATACCATTTGTTGGAAGCATTACCGGACTTACTCTTACAGTTTTGATGGTGATATCACAGGGCGGCAGCGGAGCCATGATACTAGCGGTCCTTATTGTGTATGTCATTATCCAGTTTACACAATTTTATGTAATCCAGCCTTCCTTATTGGGTGGCGAAGTGAATATAAATCCATTGGTAGCCATTGTAGTTTTGATCTTTGGTGAATTGATTTGGGGCCTGGGCGGAATGGTGATTGCCATTCCATTGACAGGGATAGCTAAAATCGCTTTCGATAATGTGGAAGAATTGCGCCCATATGGTTATTTGTTGGGACGACATTCGAACAAAAGAAGTAACTTTTTATCTAAATACAGGCAAAAGATCAAACCCGGATAACAAATAGATATTAAAAATACCGAAACGATAGTTGGATTAAAAACAGTTAACCTAAAGTAGAAGATAAAAAATTTTGATTTCCCAATAAGGTAAGGGGAAAAAAGTAAAAACAAAGGGGGGAATAAATTGGTGGCGATTGAAAATTAAATACAGTAAATCAACAAATTATCCCGATTTTTATTTTCAATTTGAATTAAGAAAAAATATTATAGTATCTATTCTCCAAATTATTTATAAATGGCATATTTATTTCTTGTATAGTTCAAGATTGAAAGCAATTGAAGCGGTCGGTTTTTTTTATTTCTTTACATTGCATAAATTTAACAAATGAAACTTGAAGCATCAGGGGATTGTAGAGATACGGAGAAAATGCCATTTCCAAGTGAGGTAACGATTGGGCTTAAAAGCGACGGAACTATTTTTGGGTGGAATAATACGGCAGAAACCATTTTTGGTTATCCTGCAATAGAAGCTGTAGGCCAAAATATTTCTATTCTATTTACTAAAAAGAATTTTCAAAAGGAATGTGAATTTCGTAATAAAATACTTGAAGGTAATACCGAGCATTACGAATTACCTTGTAAAACAAAATCAGGGAAAAGTGTATTTATTTCCTTTTGCTCTTTTCCGATTAAGGACAAAACTGGGATTATAATTGGGATTTCAAAAATTGCCTACGATATATCCGATCAGAAGGAGGCAGAAGAAAGACAAGCTATTTTGGCCGCAATTGTTGATTCGTCTGATGACGCAATTATCGGTAAAAATTTGAACGGGATTATCACAAGTTGGAATCCGGGAGCTACAAATTTATTTGGTTATACAAAGGAGGAAGCAGTGGGCCAGCCTATTTCACTTATTATTCCTAAAGATTGTCTTGTAGAGGAAGAACTCATCATCGAAAACCTTCGGAAAGGCGAAAAAATTGAACATTTTGAAACGGTGCGGATGGCAAAGGACGGCTCTGAAAAATTTATTTCTTTAACCGTATCGCCGATAAAAAATAGAGTAGGTGAGGTGATAGGAGCCTCCAAAATAGCAAGAGATATTTCCTATAGAGATAACGATGACGAAAAGAAGGCAATATTGGCGTCTATTGTAAGCTCTTCTGACGATGCGATAATAAGTAAAACTTTAAAAGGTATTATTACAAGTTGGAATGAATCGGCGCATAGAATGTTTGGATATACGGAACAAGAAGCTATTGGCCAACATATTTCCCTTATCATTCCTAAAGAGCGACTTGGTGAAGAAACCCGGATCATTGAAAGTGTTACCAAAGGCCAAAAGATTGATCACTTCGAAACTGTAAGAGTGGCTAAAGATGGTACGGAAAGATATATTTCTTTAACCGTATCTCCAATAAAAAACAGCCGCGGAAAAATTGTTGGCGCTTCCAAAGTGGCAAGAGATATTTCATTAAGAATAGAAGCAGAAAAGCAACGGAACTTGTATACAGAACGGTTGCAGGATTTAAATAAGTACAAGGATGATTTTATGGTGATGGCCAGCCATGAACTAAAAACTCCACTTACGGTGATAATGGCCAATCTGCAGATTTTACATGAAATGATGGAAAAAGACGAAAATTCTATTTTTGTGAAAAAAGCGGTAAAGCAAGTAGATAAACTTTCGGAATTGATCGGTAACCTGCTTGATGTTTCAAAAATACAGGCGGGCAAACTCGCTCTAAAACCGGTCCGGTTTGATTTAAACGTTCTGCTGCTGGATGTGATCAATAACTTTCAACAAGGTACTAAAACTCACCAGATCGTTTATAAGAGTTCTAACAAGAAAATAATGATCACCGCTGACCGCGAAAGAATGGAACAAGTGGTAATAAATATTATTAGCAACGCTATTAAATACAGCCGTAAGGCCGGCGAAATTACTGTTGATGTTTATAAAAAGGATCAGGAAATAATCGTATCGGTAAAGGATGAGGGAATAGGAATTCCTCAAAAAGACATTGAAAATATTTTCCTGCGTTTTTATCGTGTCAGCGGATCTGCCAGTTCTTTTTCCGGCTCCGGAGTGGGTTTATACATCACCTCAGAAATTATTAAAAGCCATGGTGGAAAGATCTGGGCAGAAAGTAAAATGGGTATGGGTTCTGTGTTTCATTTTTCACTACCCACGGCCAAATAACAATGAAAATTGAACTGCGTCTATTGCTGCCTGTTCGGTTGCACTAAAATTTTATGTAATAACCTAAGAATGGTTTTCCAGTGGTTTTATTTTTTCAAGATATTCTATTCCATCTTTTGTAAGGTGAATACAGTGAAGCAATTTGTTATCTACTAACTGCTTTTTTACTTCTATCAATCCTCTTTTAAATAAAGGTGCCACAGCATAGCTCATGTTTTCCATGGTATAAGGCTTTTCATTTTCTGCATCCAGTTCTGCCTGGTGGCATTTGATTAATTTTTGAATCATAGAGTCAGAAAGGGGGCGAAAAGACTTCATCTTAGTTTTTTTTTAAAATCCTCAAATTTAATGGGGATGAGTGATTCTATTTTCCTAGTTACAATTTTGTTGCCACAACTTGTTCAAAGGAATTATTGTTTTGCCCTAAAATCAAATTGGCTGAAAATAGAAGCTACCGCCAGGACTAACGTAGATCTGGTCAGATGGAATTTGGTCAATATTTTTTGACCAGGCGTAAGTTGAATAATCGGTGAGAGAAGTTGTAAATGAATTATCAGCTCCCACTACCACATTTTGCGATTTTGCAGCCATGCAAAAAATTGCCGATAAAATAAATAAAAATATTTTTTTCATAATATAAAATTTTTAAAGTTTGTGCAAATAATGATATTTCCAAATAATAAAAGATTGTGCCACGGAGGTTATATTTTTTTCTTAAATCCTCTTTGCTACCGGGTTTGGGCATAAAATATGGAACTTAGGAAAAATCCTAAAATTTTATTTACGGGTGTAGAATTGTTGAAATTTATTTTGGTTCGGGAATTATTTCTACAAAATAACCGTGGTTAAAGTGAGGCCTAAATTGAGTCCTGGCGCGTTCTGTTATTTTTTTTTGAATTCTTTCCTGGTGCATCCAACTATGAGTGCATTGATTTTTCGCCGTGTTTATAGATATTGCTTCTAACAAAAACAAAGGATTGATTGGTGAAGATATTTACTTGTCTTGTATAATTTTTGAGTACAAAATCCCCCAACAATCAAGGGATTATGGAATTTAAAATTGTTTTTTTGAAAGAATACTTCTCCCTGGTTGGCCATAAAAATTGTTGATAGATTCTATCTAAATTAAAAATGAATGTTTAAAGAAATTTTGGCATGTATTTCCATACCTGATAATAAAGAATTTGATTAATCAACTTTAAAAAATTAAACCATGAAAACAAAGGGAAATTCAAAAACAGCAGAAGGGCTTCGGGATTTATTCATAGATGAGTTAAAAGACATTTACTGGGCAGAAAAAGCGGAAACAAAAGCACTTCCGAAAATGATTAAAAATGCAACTTCGAAGGATCTTATCAAAGGATTACAAGAACACCTGGAAGTAACAAAAGGCCACATTGACCGGTGCGAAAAAATTTTCGATTTATTAGGTAAACCTGCAAGAGCCAAAAAATGCGAAGCTATGGAAGGCCTCATAAAGGAAGCCGAGGAAATAATGGAACACACAGAAGATGGTGTGGTAAGAGATGCAGGAATTATTTCAGCGGCACAAAAAGTAGAGCATTATGAAATTGCTTCTTATGGAACATTGCGTGCTTTTGCTAAAACTTTGGGTAACAATGAGATTGCAAAACTTTTGGAACAGACATTAGGTGAAGAAAGAGACGCAGATGATAAGTTAACTAAAGTGGCAGAATCTACAGTGAATGAAGAAGCAATGGAAGCCGAGCCTGCGTAAGGATTAGTGTTTTTAAAAACTTGCAGAACGGGTTTTACTTTTTTAGTAAGGCCCGTTTTTTTTATCAACAATGAACATGCCCGAGCAACATATAAATAATAAAGAAAACCACAATGGTTCCAAGGCAGCCACCCCCTAATTTCTTAGCGCCATAACCTGCAATCAACGCTCTTACCAATTTATTCATGTTGAATTTTTTGAGTTAAATAAAATGTTTTCTGACAGAAAAATTATATTAGCAAATTACAAACCAATTAAATTTTCCAATCAACTATTTCATTTGTCCATTCTTTTTTAAAGGGTGTGGCGATTTTGA
>JBBQWJ010000139.1:0-8931 GCA_038210685.1 Chitinophagales bacterium
GGAAACATTATTAAAAACGAAGTGCTTTTCAGAATAGGTGTTCAACCGGAAGCGCGGGTTGGTGATTTGCCAACAAAGAAAATAAACGAATTAGTAAAAGAAGCACGGGACTATAGTTTTCAATTTTTGAATTGGAAAAAGCAATTCGTTTTACGAAAACATTGGCTTGCCCACACCAAAAAAATCTGCCCTGAATGCAATGGTACTTTCACAAAAAAACATTGTGGCAAAACCAACAGGAGAAGTTTTTATTGTGAAAAATGCCAGCAATTGTTTGATTAAAATAGAAAAAAGTATTTCTAATATGCGCCTTCAGCAAAAGTGTTTCCCTGCTTCAGGTCGCCGGATTCATAACCTTTTTTAAACCAGTACATTCTTTCTGCAGAAGTTCCATGTGTGAAAGAATCAGGTGTAACCGTTCCCTGGTATTCTTGCTGCAAACGATCGTCGCCAATAGCGTTTGCGGCATTTAGAGCTTCCTGGATATCCCGTGAATTAATTACATTTTTCATTTGTTGGTCATAATGAGCCCAAATGCCAGCATAAAAATCTGCTTGCAATTCAAGCCTCACAGAATATTTGTTATAATCGGTTTCGTTCAACTGTTGTTGAAGCTGTTCCATTTTTTTAGTTACGCCGAGCAAATCCTGAACATGATGCCCAACCTCATGCGCCACCACATAAGCCATAGCAAAATCGCCGGTGGCACCAAACTGTTCTTTTAATTGTTGGGCAAAAGAAAGATCAATATAAAGATTATCATCAGAGGGGCAATAGAAAGGACCGGTTTGAGCGCTTGCATTTCCACATCCGGAAGTTGTAGTTCCATTAAAAAGAACAAGTGTTGGATCTGTATACGTTCTTCCCATATCGCTGAACAATTTGGTCCACACATCTTCTGTATCGGCAAGTACCACTTTTACAAATTGGGCTTCTTTGTCTTCCGATGCTTTTTGCTCCTGCGTCATTTCCTGTTGTTGAGGAGGCACCAATTGCTTAAGATCATTCGGGTCTCCTCCGCCCAATAAAAATTTTGCGAGAATAAATATCACACCAAGCACTCCGCCTCCAATCGCCATTCCGCCGCCGGATATTCCCCGGCGGTCATCAACGTTGGAACTTTCTCTACTGCCCTGCCATTGCATAATTGTAGTATTTGAGATCAATTTATTTGAAAAAATCGAAATGTTTATTTTCTGATTTTTTTCTTAAAATCTTCAATAGCATTTTTGGTAAAATCACTTAAAATCAATCTGCCACTTATTGCTGCTCTTTCCTTTAAAAGCGAATCCCAATTTTCGGTTCCCTGCCAAAAAGTTTTTTTCATTTCAGCCATTGCCTCTGGATTTGTATGTGCCAAAGAGCTTGCCAATCTGTAAACGGCTTCATCGAGATTTTGTTCAGACTGATGAACTTCTGCAAAAAGTCCTTTGTGTTTGGCCCAATCGGCATTTCTCCAAAGTGTAGCATCAATAGCTAGTTGGCTAAAAGCTGAAGTTCCGATTTTTCTTTCAATAGCCGGACCAACAACAAACGGACCAATGCCAAGAGAAAGCTCACTCAGTTTCACTTCGGATTCTTTTACCGCAATTGCATAATCAACAGCTGCTGCAAGGCCTACGCCGCCGCCTACACATTTTCCATGTATGCGCCCGATTATTAATTTGGTACATTTTCTCATGGCATTGATTACATTGGCAAAGCCTGAAAAGAATTCCGTTCCTTCTTTTTCATCTTTTACCGCCATCAATTCTTCAAAACTTGCACCTCCACAGAAGGCACCGTTTCCCGCACTCTTTAATATTACTACTTTGGTATCATGTATTCCGGCGTAGTGAATTTCCTGTGCTAAAGCATTAAGGAGTTTGCCCGGTAAAGAATTTCCCTGGGGATGAAAAAATTCTATGGTTGTAATTCCATGCTCTGTGTGCGAGTTAACGTAGGGTTCCATTTTTGTTTCTTTTTATTTTCTTTTTCTTACCATAGTGAGTATCGTGGCAATGCCGGTAATTTCATCTGTATCATCCATTATTTCAACTAACCACTTTACTATTCCTTTAGGTATGTCAATTCCTTTTACATTTTTTGTTTCAGGAGTCACTGCTTTTAATTCCTGTTCAATTTTTTGTTTGCAGGTTAATTTAATATAAATTCCGGTGCCTGCGTACACCGGCTTTGTAAACCGTAGTTCTTCAATCCCATAATTTAGTAAAACGGGGTTTTTATCATAACTATCAACAAATAAGCCAGCTGCTGCGCTGATGATAAAATAACCATGTGCTACCTGTTCATCGAACATTGTGTTTGAGAAATCGGTCGTTGCAAGATGAGCATAAAAATGATCACCACTTAAGTCTGCAAATTTATCAATGTCTTCAGAAGTGATGATTCTTTTTTCTGTTATCAGCTGGTCGCCAATGTTCAATTCTTCGAAATATTTTTTAAATGGATGAATTTTTTCTGTATTAGCTTTAGCACCGGGCTGATACACATTTGTAATGGCAGTGAGCATTGTGGGCGATCCTTGTAAAGCTAACCGTTGCATATAATGTTTTATACCCCGCAATCCTCCCATTTCTTCACCTCCGCCTGCCCTACCCGGACCTCCATGAATCAGCATTGGTAGAGGCGAACCATGGCCCGTGCTTTCTTTTGCACAATCTCTGTTCAGCACTAAAATTCTTCCGTGATAAGTTCCGGAACCCAAAATAAAATTCTTCGCAAATTGTTCGTTTACTGTAACCACAGAACTTACCAAACTTCCTTTTCCTAATTTTGCCAACGCAATAGCTTCATCAATGTTTTTGTAAGGCATTATGGTGCTCACAGGTCCAAAGGCTTCCACATTGTGTACTTCTTCACTGGTAAAAGGCGATTCATTTTTTAATAATAAAGGACTCATAAAAGCTCCTTTTTTATCATTGGCATCAATTAGTTCCACACTATCAAGGCTTCCATAAATGAGTTGAGAAGATGCCAACAGTTTTTGAACTTGTTCAAGCACTTCTTTTTTTTGCGACTGGCCGGCAAGGGCACCCATCCTTACTTTTTCATTTTCAGGATTGCCTATCGTGGTTTGCGATAATGATTTGCTCAAATCTTTCCACACTTCTTCCATTTTATTTTCAGGAACAAAAATTCTTCGAATGGCGGTACATTTTTGACCGGCTTTTGAAGTCATTTCTTTCCTTATCTCTTTTATGAAAATATCCCATTCCGGCATATCGGGTTTAACATCATCACCCAAAACAATACAATTCAAAGAATCCGCTTCCAAATTAAAAGGTACATTTTCGCGAAGTACATTCGGATTTGATTTTAGCATTAAACCCGTGGAGGCCGAACCTGTAAAAGTGATGACATCCTGTGAAGTAACATGATCCAAAATATCTCCTGCGCTTCCGCAGATCAATTGCAAAGCACCTTCCGGCAAAATTTTAGATGCAATAATTTCTCTTACCACTGCTTCTGTGAGATAGGACGTAATGGAAGCGGGTTTTACAACCGCGGCAACACCTGCCATTAGGTTAACAGCAATTTTTTCAAGCATTCCCCACACGGGAAAATTAAAAGCATTAATGTGTAATGCAATCCCTTCTTTTGGTAATAAAATATGTTGTGCAGCAAAAGAACCTCCTTTGCTTAGCTCAATATTTTCTCCATCTAAAGTAAATATTTCGTTGGGAAGTTTTCTTCTTAAAGAAGCATTTGAAAAAAGATTTCCAATTCCACCTTCTATATCAACCCAGCTATCAGCGCGTGTTGCACCGGTTTTATAACTTATTGGATAAAATTTTTCTTTCTGTTCTAAAAGATAAAGCGCCAAAGCTTTTAGCATTCTTCCTCTTTCCTGGAAAGTCATTTTTCTTAATGCCGGGCTTCCTGTTTTTCTGCCATATTCGAGTATTGAGGCAAAATCCAAACCTGATGTTGTAGCAGTTGCAATAAAATCTCCATTTACCGCATTGTATAATTTCTGTCCTTCGCCATCTCCTTCAATCCGTTTACCAAGGACATAATTTCCAAGTTTCATTTAGTAAAGATTTTAAACAAAGTTATTTGAAAATAAATATAGATAGAGCTTAAAGGGGAGAAGAAGCAAACCCGATAAAGTAAAATAGAATAAATTACTTTAAATAATTAATATACTATTTGAGGAAGAAAAAATTAAAAAAATTACATACAATTATCCTGTTTCATGAGCCGATCAATCTCATCAGTAAGTCGTTTAAAAATTTCTTCAATAGTTCCCTCTCCTTTTACCATTGATACTTTATGCGCTTTTTTATAATGATCAGCAACGGATGTGGTTTTTTTATGATATTCCAGGATGCGGGCTCTTATAACCAGTTCATTGCTATCGTCAGATCGGCCACTTGTTTTTCCACGCTTAACCAGCCGCGTAACCAATTCCTCCTCACTTACTTCAAGGGCAAGCATAACGTCGATACAAGTATCTTTTTTTTCCAGAAGCTCATCGAGTTCCTCGGCCTGGATTGCAGTACGCGGAAAACCATCAAATAAAAATCCCGCTACATCCGGATTGTTGTCTAAAGCGTCATTTATCATCCCGATCACGACCTCATCAGGTACAAGGTGTCCCCTGTCCATAAATTTTTTTGCTTCTAACCCTAACCGGGTTTTCCTGGAAATTTCACTTCTCAATAAATCACCGGTAGAAAGGTGTTTAAGATGATACTTTGCAATCAACTTTTCTGATTGCGTTCCCTTTCCGCTGCCCGGTGGGCCAAATAATATAAGATTGAACATTGGCGTAATAAAATCCTTGTGAGCATCAAATATACTTGATGCTTTTTAAAAATTGACACTGTATGACAAAAAGCAGGAATCTTTTTTGCAAAACGATCTTTTTTGATTGCGTAATTTTACAAAAAATACTTTACGGTTTTTAATTAAAAGTAAACAATATGGAAACAGAGAAAAAAACAAATGGCTTCTTAACCAAAGATCAAAATCCGGTGGATGTTAAAAACGAAGAATGGGAAAAAGTTTTACCGAAAGAAGTCTATCATATTGCACGTGAAAAAGGTACCGAAAGGGCCGGAACAGGGAAATATTATCAACATAATGAGGTGGGAACCTATTATTGTGCAGTGTGTGGTAACCCGCTTTTTAGAAGTAATGGAAAGTTTAACAGCAGTTGTGGCTGGCCAAGTTTTTTTGAACCCATTTCAAAAGAAAGCATTATTTACCTTCCTGATAATTCCTTTGGAATGAAACGTACAGAAGTTGAATGTGGAAAATGCCATTCGCACCTTGGGCATGTATTTGAAGATGGACCCCCACCTACAGGTTTGCGTTATTGCATCAATTCTGTAGTGTTAGGCTTTGAAAAAGAGGAAAAATAGTATTTTAAGGCCTGCCGGTAAAGGCCCTTCGCAGTAAAGCAACAATAAAGGTAAATATTGCCGAACCTATTATTGCCCAAAGGACAGGGAAAGGTTTTCCTTCAACATTTATCGTGAAAAAATCGGGTAGACCCATTTCCCTGGCAATCCATAAGCCAATATAGGCACCTATAAAACCTACAACGATGGATACGAGGCATCCACCTACATTATAACCAGCAAGCGATTGGCCAATGCCACCTGCCACAGCTGCAATCAATAAAAGGATGAGAAAGCCAAAAAGTGTCATAGTTTCAAATTTTTGTTAAAAGAATAATTTTTTATTTATATATAGCAAAAAAACAGCCGATAATTTTGGAGCCTTTCAAATGTCACGAGGGGTTGCTTTTTTTAGCCGGTCGATGACTCTCTATAAAATTTTTTTATAATTTAATTTTCAGGAGCCATCTTTGCAATAAGAAAAGAAGAGTTAGTATGAATAGTAAACCAATTGAAAAAAATTTGATTTCAAAAAAGATAGATTCTCTTTTTATTGATCTTTATTCCGCTGTTCAGTTTGTACTAAGGTTTTTTAAAGAGCTTTTTGTTCCACCTTATGAAATCAAAGAAATTATCAAACAATGTTATGAAGTAGGTTATAAATCTTTATTCCTTATTTCACTTACCGGTTTTATAACCGGCCTTGTTTTCACCAAGCAATCGCGTCCTTCTTTATCAGAGTTTGGCGCCACTTCCTGGTTGCCGAGCCTCGTTGCTATTGCTATTATTCGCGCATTGGCCCCACTGGTTACAGCCTTGATCTGTGCAGGAAAAGTAGGATCAAATATTGCCGCAGAATTAGGCTCAATGAAAGTAACAGAACAAATAGACGCCATGGAAGTTTCTGCGGTAAATCCTTTTAAATTTTTAGTAGTGAGCCGGGTGTTGGCAACAATGATTATGATTCCATTGTTGGTTTTTTATACGGGTTTTGTGGCGATGATGGGGGCTTTTTTAAATGTTCATCAAAATGAAATGACAAGTTTTATAACTTTCTTTCAGCAGGCATTTGAAAAAATTTCTTTCCTTGATATATTCTCATCACTTATAAAAAGCATTATCTATGGTTTTACAATAGGAATTGTAGGATGTTATAAAGGGTTTCATGCAAAAAACGGAACGGAAGGTGTAGGAAAAGCCGCCAATTCATCGGTAGTTCTTTCTATGTTTTTAATTTTTATAGAAGAGATTCTTATTGTACAAATTACCAATAGCATAAGATAGTGATGGAATTAGACAACGAAAATAATGATAATAATGAGCTGTTGATTTCAATAAAAGATCTCTATAAATCTTTTGGCGAAAACGATGTGCTTTGTGGTGTTAATCTTGATGTGCATAATAAAGAAAATGTGGTAGTTTTAGGAAGATCAGGAACAGGGAAATCAGTATTGATCAAAATAGTTTGTGGATTATTGAAACAGGATAGTGGAGAAGTGAATGTGCTTGGCCAGGAAGTGGAAAAATTAACCGCTAAACAATTGCAGGAACTTCGGTTACAAATTGGTTTTTCTTTTCAAAACAGTGCCTTGTATGATAGCATGACTGTAAGAGAAAATCTAGCATTTCCATTGGTGCGCCATGCAACCCATTTGTCCAAAAAAGAAGTTCAGGAACAAATTGAAAGCGTGTTGAATGAGGTGGGATTAGAACAAACGATCAATCAAATGCCATCAGAACTTTCAGGTGGTCAGCGAAAAAGGATCGGGATTGCAAGGACACTAATCCTAAGGCCAAAAATTATGTTGTATGATGAACCTACATCAGGGCTTGATCCACTTACAAGTATCGAAATAAATAATTTGATCAATAAGGTGAAACATAATTTTAATACAACTTCTATCATCATTACCCACGACCTGACTTGTGCTAAAACAACGGGCGATAAAGTGGCAATGCTATACGATGGAAAATTTATTAAGAAAGGAACCTTTGCGGAAGTGTTTGCCAGTGATGATGAAAGAATTCAAAATTTTTACAAATACAATTTTATTACTTAATTATGAGATCGACCGGAAACAGAAGAGCAATAATAGTAGGAATATTTATTTTCCTTGGGCTCGCCATATTTATCTGGACAGTGCTCACTCTTGGCTCACAAAAAAATACATTTGAAAAATCAATCAAAGTAAAAACTTTTTTTCAAAATGTAAACGGTTTGCAAAAAGGAAACAACATTTGGTTCTCAGGGGTGAAAGTGGGTACAATTGAAAATGTAACGCTAATAGGAAACGGCAAAGTGGAAGTAGATATGAATATTGATCAGAAATCAATTCCTTATATCCATAAAAATGCAAAGGCCAAACTCTCTTCTGATGGATTAATTGGCAATAAAATAATTGAAATTTACGGAGGCTCTGCACAGGCACCTCCACTTTCCGCGGGTGATGTTTTAAACAATGATGAATTGCTTAGCACTGATCAAATGATGGCAACACTTTCAAAAAATAATGACAACCTTCTTGCCATCACCGATAATTTGAAGGTGATCAGCAATAAAATGGCAGAAGGCCAGGGTTCCATCGGAAAATTACTGAATGATGAGACCTTTGCCGATGAACTTACCAAAACAGTTGTTACTTTAAAAAACGCCTCAGCCAATCTTCAGCAACTTTCCGCAAATGTGAGCCATTATACGGCCAGGTTAAATGATTCGGGGACATTGGCAAATGACCTTGTTAGCGATACAGTTATTTTTAGCAAATTGCGCGCAACGGTCGGGCAGTTACAAGAAATGGCTAATAAATCAAATGAAGTAATCAGCAGCCTGCAAGGCGCAGCCAATACGGTAAATGAAGGTTTAAAAAACCCTAATACGCCAGCAGGAATGTTATTGGGCGATGAAAAAACGGCCACCGGCTTAAAAACAACCATGCAGAACCTGCAATCAGCCAGCGTAAAATTGAATGATGACCTGGAAGCGGTTCAACATAATTTCTTACTTCGCGGTTTTTTTAAAAAGAAAGCGAAAGCAGAAAAAGCGAATAGTGATAGCTCTTCGAAATAATATCAATTTGTTTTTCCGCAATCTTTTTCAAAAAAGTTAATTGAAAAAAACACAAATATTTTTATTTTATTTTTGAGTAAATCACTTAATATGAAATCAAAAAAAATTATTTATTATTTTGTTTTTGCTTTTATCCTTTTAGGCTTTCAGCAATGTAAGGCACAACAATCAAATCCTGAAAACTGGACCTCCGATCAATTAATAGAACCAGCAACTCTTGCCCAAACAATTAAAAGCGATAAAAATATTCCACTTATTTATTGTGTGGGTCCCGGCGTGGTTATTCCACATTCTATAGATATCGGGATGACAAGTGATGAAAAGAATCTTGAAAAATTAAAAGTTGCTTTAAATAAAGTTCCGCGTAATGCCAACATTGTTATTTATTGCGGCTGTTGCCCTTTTGATCATTGCCCTAATGTGCGCCCTGCAATTTCATTGTTGAAAGAAATGAAATTCACCAATTATCATTTGCTCAATCTGCCGAATAATATCAAGACAGATTGGATTGCCAAA
>JBBQWJ010000140.1:0-8919 GCA_038210685.1 Chitinophagales bacterium
TAGATAGTGGAAACAAATCACAATTAAAAAAATTACAAAATGAAAAAAATTAAATTTCTAGGACTATTGATCCTTACAGCAATTGTATCAGGCAATTCATTTGCCCAAACAAAAATGGTAGGCGGAGCAGCAATGTACCCCACCAAAAATATTGTTGAAAATGCTGTAAATTCTAAAGACCACACAACACTTGTTGCTGCTGTAAAAGCTGCCGGATTAGTTCCTACATTAGAAAGCGCAGGCCCGTTTACCGTATTTGCCCCCACCAATGAAGCTTTTGATGCATTGCCTGCTGGCACTGTCGAATCGCTTTTAAAACCTGAAAACAAAGCCAAACTTACTTCCATTCTTACCTACCATGTTGTTCCCGGAAAATTATCTTCTGCGGACCTGATGAAAATGGTAAAAATGCAAAATGGCAAAGCCACTTTAAAAACAGTGGAAGGCGAAAATTTATATGTAAGCATGAAAGGGAAACGACTTATGATTACTGATGAAAACGGAAACACTTCCCAGGTAACTATCGCTGATGTTAACCAAAGTAATGGTGTAATACACGTGGTAAATAAAGTGTTGTTACCTAAATAGAAAAAGCTGATAAAAGGGCAGTTTTTCTTAAGCCGGCGGAAACGCCGGTTTTTTATTTACAGTAAACGAACTTTTAGGAATAATTTTTATTTTACTAGCGAGTATTGTTTGATTTTTATAGCCTGTGATTTTTTTATTTGAAGAGATGATCTCATCAATAGGTTCAGTAAAATTTAATTTGTCAAAATTCAATTGCACTTCACTTGATTCTATTATCGCAGATTCCAACAATTCATCGAATACCTTAACCATCTTAGAACTAGCTTCCTTAATTCTGCTGCACATCTGGTCAATTTTTTCTGATTTACCTTTTTCATTTTTTATTAAATCGCTAGTGAGTGGCATTTTCATATCATGAGCCGCAATATGTAATAGTTCATTTTAAGAGATAAATAACCAAACGGTCTCATGGAAAATAAATCTTATTTATTAAAACCACTTTTAAAATCCTTTCGTATATCTAAAAGAGTTGTTAAAACTCCCTAACAGTTTTTTTAATCTTTTAAATATTTTAATTATGTCAAACAATGTACTAAAGGAAAAACGGCCTGCCTTTTCTGAAGGTGTGGCACAACCTTTTTCAAGGAGAAAATTCCTTGGAATTATGGGCGCAGGCACTGCCGTAGCGGTGGCAGCAGCATCCTGCAGAAAGGAAAATTTTAGTAAACATATTAATAATGGCACCAAAGGGAAAGGGAATTATGGCGTTGATCTCGGTAGCGGAGATATCGGGATTTTGAATTACGCTTACGCGCTTGAGCAGCTTGAGGCAGCATTTTACATGCAGGTAATCGACCATCCTTATAAAGACATGTCAGTGATGGAAAAAGTATATCTCACAGACATACGTGACCATGAGATTGCTCACCGTGAATTTTTGAAAGCAGCGCTTGGTTCTATGGCAATTCCTGAACTTGACTTGACTTTCAGTTCGGTCAATTTCACTCAAAGATCAAGCGTATTGGGCACTGCTAAGGCATTTGAAGACCTTGGCGTTTCTGCATACAATGGGGCTGGCAAGTTGATTAGCAATCCTGATTATCTGGCACTGGCAGGAAAAATTGTTTCGGTAGAAGGCCGCCATGCTGCCTGGATCCGCGATATGATCACGCCTGATTCATTTGCCGGGCCGGATGTAGTAGATATGAATGGCCTGGACGTTGAACGCATGCCTAATGAGGTGCTCGTCATTGCAGCAAATTACATTAAAACAAAACTCGACGCAAGCAATTTACCCACCAGTTAAACTTTAAATCATGAACTTACAAAATATTATTTCAGAAATAGAAAAAACCGATCCTGACGTATACGACAGGCTTGACACAAGAAGAAACGCGATGAAAAGTTTTGCTAAAACCTCAGGCAAAATCGCATTAGCGTCTATTCCCTTAGCGTTAGGCTCTATGTTTCAAAAAGCGTATTCTTCTCCATCAGCTCCAACCGATCTTATCATTGATACATTAAATTTTGCGTTGACGCTTGAATACCTTGAATATAATTTTTATATCAAAGCGGTAGCATCAGGTATTATTCCGTCAGGAGAGGCGCTTACTGCTCTCACCCTCATCCGAGATCATGAAATGGAGCATGTGAATTTCCTTACATCAGCCATTTCCGCTGCAGGAGGAACCCCGGTATCGTTCACCGCGGCTAATTTTGATTATACTGCAGGAGGAGCTTTTTCAGGTGTCTTTTCAAAATATGGACTCTTGCTGGCAGTAGCGCAAACTTTTGAAGACACCGGTGTTCGCGCTTATAAAGGACAGGCGCCCAACTTAATGTCGAACAATGATTATCTAACCGCAGCATTGCAGATTCATTCAGTAGAAGCAAGACATGCAGCCCATCTTCGTGAAATGAGACAGGCAGCAGGATTGCTGCTTCCGGCAGGAGTTACTGTAAAACCGTGGATCACTTTAGATCAAAGCGGGATTGCATCTTCAGCGGTTCAGGCAAGTTATGCTGGAGAAGCGAATGTAATGCAGGCAGGTGTAACTATAACCAACATTGGTGGAAAAGATATTTCTGCAAAAGCGGCTTCAGAAGCTTTTGACGAACCTCTTACCAAAGACCAGGTTTTAGCGATTGTAACGCCTTTCTTTGCATAATTTTTCTCAGCAATAAAAAAATCTCCGGTATTGTTGCCGGAGATTTTGCATTTATATCCTCCTTTAGGATATAAGTATTATTTAAGTCCATAAACTATCAGTTGCTTAGAGAATGTTGCTAAATAAACATGGCCGTTAGCAATAGTAGGCGAACAAAATTTAGCATAATTACCTGAAGCATCATTTGGATTTTGGTTATTGTTCCAAAGCTCTTTTGTTACATCTTCTGCATCAAAAGCCCGTAAGATTCCAGGCCGGGTTTGGACGTTCGCATCTCCGGATACCGGATGTGACGCCCAGACAATTCCTGTCCCTGGCAAGTCTCCATTCGAGGAGGTAGATAATACTGCTCCACTTTCACCTTCCGGCCCCACCACCGAAGATACTTTTTGGTTTGCTACATCCAGCATATTGCTATTCCTGTTAAAAGGATAAGCTCTTAACTGGTCATTTTCTGACCAAACATATACGTACTCGATTGAGTTTCCTTTATAATATGCTGCCTGTGCATGCAACATTGTCGTAGTTCCCAGGCTGATATTTTGTTGTACGTTGTTTACATCAGGAGAATAACCGCCCATATTATCTTTGTTTAATAAATAGAGATTGCCATCCTTACCTCCTGTGAGAAAGTAATTGGAGTTGGGTATCAGGAGAGCGCCCATGCCGCCATAATCAAAATCATTATCTTCAAGAAATTGAAAATTAAACGGAGTAAAATAACTTAGAATTCGAAGAGTGTTCCCTGAGGGAGCAAGTTTCAATGCACTTTCTCCACGGTTAATTAAATTAGTAGGATCTCCGTTTAACCCAACCGTTCCATTGCCAACTGCAAGATATAAATTGCCTTCTTTATCAGCTGCCATTCCCATTCCACTTTCCCAAATACCTCCATCTGTTCCTTCAGGAGTATCATTATAAACAATTTTCTGCTGCAACGTTTTGGAGTCATACCCCAAAATCCATCCGTGGTAAGGCTCCCAGTCGCAATGGCCAGCGAAGGTTACATACACAATTCCATTTAAAAGAAGTAACGCTTGTCGTTGATTTTGTTTCTGTCCATCTAAAGTCAGGACGTTATTCACGCTACCTGCCCCACCACCATTATAAGTGGCAGTGATTTGGACAGGACCTCCACCCTTTTCACCACCCGTAATTATATCGATTGCATGTAAGTAGATTACAAAATTATTATTTGATACACTTCTTGCCACGAAATACATCGTATGAGAAATTGAATCAATGACCGGGGTTCCCACTATTCCTATATTGCCTGTAAAATCCTGGTAATTGCCATGGCAGGCACCTGACATATCCGTATTTTTAGGCGGCCTCATTCCTGCCTGCGTGTAATTATTTCTCCAATAGAGTTTCCCCTTGTCTGCATCGTAAGCATATACAGTATTATTAACAGTTGCGATATAAACCACATTATGAATACCATTCGCGATCAAGACATTTGATACAACCAGCGGCTGTGCATAGATCTGGTCGTCTACAGGCAAACTGAACAATTTGCCAAACTGCTTTCCATTTACGTTTGAAGTAGTAAGTTTTATTTCATGATCATTAAGGCCACTTCTGTAATTATCATTATGCTGGGTTAGCACCGAAATATCCTCGCCATTGATTGGTGCTTCGTATAGGTTCTCTTGTTTACAGGAAATAAAAAAAACAATAATAAGAATGATATAAATTAGCTTCTTAAGCATAAAAAAATTAACAGATTAAAAAAAATAATCTTTGTTCTCAGAAGAATGCAATATATAAATAAAAAGATAATGTAAAAACCTAATACTCTAAAAAATAACAAGGCAACTATTAAATTTCAAAAATTGGTTTTAAATAAATGGATTATATAAATTAATCTTTTATTACTCCTGTTTGCAGCTATGCAATTCACTTTAGATCTAACACAAAAACTAATCCATTTTTCTTTTGCCGCAGCTATCAATAAACTTCCAATGGGAAGTAATCAAATATTATTTTGTTTAGCAGATTCGACTTTTAATTTTGGAGGATTGAAAACTGGTGGAAAAAACACAATTATGGTGAAAAGCCAGTGAGAAATACTTTTAAAAAGTCATAAAATTGAATTATTCTATGCAGTAAAAATTTCTCCGGTTAAATAAAGCCTGCACTTACCGCTTATTTCAACTCTTTCTCCGCAATATTTGCATTTAAGAAAACCTTTCCTTGCTGATAATTGAATAGCAGAAAGTTCATTTTTCCCTGTCTTTTTAGCCCAATACGGAATCAATGTTGTGTGTGCCGATCCTGTTACCGGATCTTCATCGACTCCAGTTTGTGGACCAAAAAACCTTGAAACAAAATCAGAATTATTTCCGGTAGCTGTCACGATCACCCCTCTTGCTTTTAATTTTGAAATGGCATCATAACCGGGAACCATATTTTTAATTTCTTCTTCATTATTAAAAACAAGCAGGTAGTCGGTTTTGCCTTTAAACGCTTCCAAAGGTTTAAAATTAAAGCCGGCCAAAAGTTCAGGAAAAAGATCAACAGATTCTAAAGAATCAGTAGGAAAATCAAGCGTTAAAAAATCTTCGTTCTTGGTCACTTTTAAATTTCCGCTATTGACCGTGCTAAAATCAATTTCGTCATTTTTATATTGATCATAATTGAAAAGTACAAATGCAGATGCCAGCGTTGCATGCCCACACAAATCCACTTCCGCTGTTGGTGTAAACCATCTGATCCTGAAGTGATTATTTTCTTTGACGTAAAAAGCAGTTTCTGAAAGATTATTTTCTAAGGCTATTTTTTGCATCAACTCATCCGGCAACCATGATTCAAGTGGGCAAATGGCAGCAGGATTTCCGCCAAACAATTCAGAAGTAAAAGCATCAACCTGGTAAATCTTAAGTTTCATTTCTCACACTATTTTTAAAACTAAAACAAGTAGATTTTTTCGGCTTACCATAAACGTTATAACGCTTTAGGAAAACAGGAATCTCATTTATATGTTTGTTCACTGCCTGTTAATCTTCCTTTTTCAATTTCATAGTTCCTATGGCAGCTGACCTGTCAGGACACTCATCAGAAATCAAACTCAATGTCATTTCATTATCTATAATTTGATATTTATAATTTCCCGGTGTTGTACCACATTGGCTGTTCCCATAAAGCTTTTGAAGTGTGAGGATAGAATCTGTACTAGTATATTTCATTGTTTCCAGGCTTTCTCCACTCTCAACACTTGAAACATCCAATGTGTCGTTACTGAAATTAAATACAACATCCATACCGCCTTCGATATTAAGAGTGCCTTTCCATTTGGTGTTATTAAGTTGAGCATGTAAGTTAAATGCTATGAAAGTTACAAGCAGGGTAATAAAAAGTTTTCTCATAAATTATTTTTTTGATTTTAAATTATAATGTAAAATACAAATTAATACATTACCAAAATCATAATAGCTGCTTCAACAAAGGAATGTATTTCCATTCCCATTTATTTGCTGATTTTTTATATATTTATACAATTGTTTGATTCTTGTTACCTGCTTTTTAAATCTTCACCAAAAAATAAACGAAATGAATTCACGCCGAAAATTTTTGCAAAATTCCGCTATGATGGCTGGTGGCACATTGATCGCCTCAGCATTTGACAATAATGCTTTTGCTATTTTTAAAAATCGAATTTCCCCCAGCGATCAATTAAACATTGGTGCTGTTGGCGTGAACGGAATGGGATGGGCTGATGTAACTTCTGCCTTAAAAATCCCGGGAGTTAACCTTGTTGCCATTTGTGATATAGATAAAAATGTCATCAGCCGCCGGCTGGATGAGCTTTCTAAAAAAGGCGTGGATACCTCGAAAATAAAAACGTATGGTGATTACCGCCAGTTGCTTGACAATAAAGATGTGGATGTGGTGGTAATTGGTACGCCCGATCACTGGCATGCCTTAATTATGATGGATGCCTGTGCCGCAGGAAAAGATGTGTACTGCGAAAAGCCCGTCGGAAATTCAATTGGAGAATGCAGGGCAATGGTACAGGCGCAGAAACAATACAACAAGGCAGTGCAAGTAGGACAATGGCAGCGCAGCCAGCAACATTTTAAAGACGCCGTTGATTATGTACAAACGGGAGTGCTTGGAAATATAAGAACCGTAAAAGTTTGGTGTTACCAGGGTTGGATGAAGCCGGGGCCGGTGGTTCCGGATACAGCGCCACCTGCAGGAGTAGATTATACAATGTGGCTCGGGCCTGCCCCGACAAGGGCTTTTAACTCAAGCCGGTTTCATTTTAATTTTCGTTGGTTCTGGGATTATGCCGGTGGCTTAATGACCGATTGGGGTGTTCATTTGTTAGATTATGGTTTGATGGGGATGAACTCTCCCACTCCAAAATCTGTTTCTGCTTTAGGTGGACGTTTTGCTTATCCTGATTTATATGAAGAAACGCCGGACACGCTAACTACTTTGTATGAATTTGATAATTTTAATATGGTTTGGGATTCGGCGATGGGAATTGATAACGGGCCCTATAACCGTGATCATGGCATTGCTTACATCGGCAATAATGGTACACTTATTTTAAATCGAGGAGGTTGGGAAGTGATCGAAGAAAAACAAAGTAAAAATAAAGTAAGCAAAGCTTTTGCACCTTCTGTAGATAATGGTGTTGACAAGCACTGGGAAAATTTTGTAAGTGTTGTAAAATCAAGAAAGTTTGAAGAGCTGCATTGCCCGGTTCAGGCTGCTGCACATGTAGCAACTGTGGCGCAAATGGGCAACATCGCTTTCAGAAGTGGAAAGAAATTAGAATGGGATGCAGCCAAAGAGCAATTTACAGATGATGCAGTTAACAAAGAATATTTTATGAAAGAATATCACAATGGATATAAACTGCCAAAAGTGTGAGCAGCTTTAATAATCTGTATGATAATCCTGGCTGCCATGTCCACACAGCCATAATTATAAATTGTCGCTTGTAAATTAATATTTTCTAACTTCATCATAAGCCTACCTTTGAATAAAAGGTTTTTAATGACGAATTCCTACAACTTCGTTGCTAAATATGAACTTGTTGCCTGGCAAAAGAGAATGCTGCGCAGTCCCTCTTTTTTTGATAAGATTTCTAAAAGAATTCAAACGAAGTTCAATAGTTGGATTCCTGAAAAAGTCCATAAAGCCATTACGGTTGCAATTAAGCAAATGGTTCGTGTTGTATTGTTTGGATCAAAGTTTACCACCTCTGTCCCTTTGGAAGAGGCCACATTACAGACCAGAGAAGAATTGATAAGAAGGAAGATCAATATTTACAGAAAAACCGCGGCCGTAGAAGGTGGAATTACCGGTGCAGGTGGCATTCTGCTTGGGCTGGCGGATTTCCCAATCCTTTTAGGAATTAAAATCAAACTCCTGTTTGATATTGCTGCTTTATATGGTTTTGATGTGAAAGATTATAAAGAAAGGATTTACCTGTTGCATATTTTTGAATTGGCTTTTTCAAGCGCGTATCATCGGAAGAATGTTTATCTTAAAATGGTAAACTGGGACGAACAACAAAAAAAATTACCCGAAGACATTCACCAATTCGAATGGAGAAATTTTCAGCAGGAATACAGGGATTATCTTGACATTGCAAAAATGGCACAGTTAATTCCTGTAATCGGTGCCCCGGTTGGATTATTAGTAAATAATAAATTAGTTAAGAAACTTGGGCGAACTGCAATGAATGCGTACAGAATGAGGTTGCTTAATGATGCTCCGTAAAAACGGAGAATAATTTTGGTTTTAAGGAATTGCCAAGGAAAAAATTGTTGGCGATGCCAACCTTTCGATTTGCCTTTATTACTTTAGATATAAATCTACTATATCTATTACTTTTTTTCAAATCGATTAATCACAAAGCTGAATCGTGGATGTTGATTTCGTGCTGAGCTGAATTTTATCCACTTTGCTTTCTTTATTATAATACAGAATCAAAATGCCATAAGATGTTTTAAAAGCATCCCATTCAGGCTGTTTTATTTGCGGATCACCAAGCAGATTGAATAATTTATTCCTGGAAGCACCCATCAACGGAACACTCATAGTTCCTTTAAAATGAGGGCCAATCTCAATATAATTTCTTGAAACAAAAAAGTAAATGTCCTGGTCTTTATAGAAAACGGCTGATCCGCATTTTGCCTTTATATCTTCTTCAAAACCTGAAAAGCATGGAAGATTTAATTTGATTTGAGCCACATTAGAAGTT
>JBBQWJ010000141.1:0-8835 GCA_038210685.1 Chitinophagales bacterium
GTTTCTACTTCTACTGTTTTGGTAGTTACCGCATAGTCTTCCGGATAAATTTGTGAACCGAATTTTACAGCAAATGCTTTTGTAAACTCGGCGCCAAAATAAAGTATCATCGCTGAAAAATATACCCATAATAATAAGATGACAAGCGATCCGGCTGCACCGTAAGTACTGCCTACATTGCTTTTGCTTATATAAAAGGAAATTCCGAATTTGGCCAGCATAAATAAAAAGGCAGTAGTAAAGGCACCGGCCAAAACATCTTTCCATTTGATTTTGGCATCGGGTAGTACCTTAAAAATGGCGCCAAAAATTAGGGTAGTTATAATAAGGGTAATGATGGTATTAATGATATACAAAACAACAACAGTTATCTGCGGAAAATGCACCTTAAGTATATAACTGAATCCATCAATAAATGTGGAAAGTGTAAGTGAAACCAATAATAAAAATGCAAGTCCTATTACAACTGAGAAAGATAAAAAACGGTTTTTCAAAAAGTTAACCCACCCTTTTTTGGGCTTTGGTTTTATGCCCCATATAAAATTGATCGTATCCTGTATTTCGGCAAATACAGTAGTGGCACCCACTAATAAAGTGATAACTCCTATTATGGCAGCAAATTCACTTTTACCTGTAAGCGATGCATTATGTATCATTGTTTGCAATTGTGAGGCAGTATTGGGTCCCACAAAATTGGAGAGTTGTGAGTAAATTTTCCCTTCTGCTGCATCTTTTCCTAAAAACAATCCACTCAACGAAATAATAATAATAAGCAATGGCGCCATTGAAAAAATGGTATAATAAGCAAGCGAACTGCTCATTTTTGTTATCCTGTCGTTAGCAAAACCCTGGAATGATTTTTTTAAAACGTGCCATATTCTTTTAAGTGTAACTTTTTTCTTCATTATACACGCGGTTTTTCTAATTACTACAAAAAAACTACCAATATATTTTTAAAATAAAATATTGGATACTTCTTTTTTAATAAAGAATTATAAAAATAGATTGTTGATTTCATTGTATTATTTTCTTCAAAAAATTCGATTCATTATAATAGGAAAAATAAAAATCATGATTATTTGTTTATTTACTATGCTGGTTCATTTTTAAGATTGCTAACTGTTGACTTTTTTCTTTTTTCCCCTCTCTTTTTAAAAAGATAATCTTTGATTTTTAGCAGTTTCCAGCTTTTTTTATTTGCCGCACAAATTGAAGTAGAATATTAAGCATCTCCAGGTCTTTGTCAAATTTAATACCTTCACTTTATGACAGTAAACGAACAAACTTTAGAGAAACCTGTTTTTAAAAATATTAGTAAACAGCAGCTTTTTAAATGGGCTTTTGCGCTTGCTGTTTTTACCATCGTTTATAATGTTATTGAAGGATTGATTTCTACTTATCTCGGTTATGAAGATGCAAGTCTTGCCTTGTTTGGCTTTGGAGCAGATAGTTTTATTGAAGTGATTTCCGGATTAGGAATTGCTCACATGGTATTGCGTGTACAGGGAAATCCAAACAGCAATCGTGATCGTTTTGAAAGGACTGCTTTAAGAATTACCGGTTTTTCTTTTTATGGATTAGTGGCAGGATTGGTGATCAGTAGTATTTACAATATCGCTACGGTACATAAACCAATAACCACTTTTTGGGGCATTATTATTTCTCTCATTTCAATAGTTGTAATGTGGTTGTTATTAACTGCCAAAACCTACACTGGAAAAAAACTGCATTCCGAGGCCATTCTTGCTGATGCGGAATGTACAAGAGTTTGTATTTACATGTCAGTGATTTTGCTTATCAGCAGCGGTATTTATGAACTTACTGGTTTTGCTTATGCGGATAGTATCGGAACACTTGCTCTTTCTTACTTTGCTTTTACAGAAGGAAAAGAATGTTTTGAGAAAGCAAAAAGTAATAAACTTTGTGGTTGTAAAAAAGATTAAACCACCTATTCCCGGTTATGACTACATTTAAACGAACAGATTCCGCAAGTACAGATTTCCAAAACCTGGTTAGCTTACTCGACCAGGAACTTGCAATAATAGATGGCGATGAACATGCCTTTTATTCCCAATTTAATAAGATTCAAAATATCCGTAATGTAGTGATTGCGTACTTTAATGAAAAAGCCGTGGGAGCTGGTGGATTTAAAGAATACAAACCAAAAGTGGCAGAAATAAAAAGAATGTTTGTGTTGCCCGATTATCGTGGAAAAGGAATTGCGTTTCAAATTTTACAAGAACTTGAAAAGTGGGCTGCAGAATCAGGTTTTTCAGAAAGTATTTTAGAAACCGGAAATAAACAACCGGAAGCCATTGCTCTATATCATAAATCGGGTTATAAAAATATTCCTAATTATGGCCAATATGAAAATGTTTTGAACAGTGTTTGTATGTCAAAATTGATTGGATAAAATATTAAGGTATCAAGAAAAGAATCCGCATTATTTGTTTGTTTACTAACCTCCCGCATTTTTGAATTTTCACATTTTCAATTACCACTTCACTGAAATTTTATCTTTCTTATTTTCAAAACTGATAAAAGGTTCTTTACCTGCATTTGTTTTTACAGATTTTCCATTCACGGTGAAACTTGAATTTTGTGGAAAGCCGTGAAGGATCAAATGCACTTCGTGGAATTTGGAAGCATAACTTCCTTTAGCATCATCCATTGATATTTCTTTTTCCTGCGGATCGAAATTAATTTTCCTTACATAATATTTTCCATCTTCATATTGATAAGTGTTGCCGTCATCTTCATAATAAGTAAAACTGTTGGCTTCATTACCGTACCAAACATTCAGGTACATAATTCCATCACCTTTATCGGCAGTACTTTGAATTATATTTTGCATGGGGATGATTGCGCCTCCTTTGATGAAAACGGGTAAATTTCTAATGGGCGATGCCACCCAATAAGTAGAATCGCCGGTGTATTTTTCATCACTTTCAAACCGGTACCAATCACCGGCCGGAAGAAAAACCTGTTCAGCATTGATGGTGCTTGCAACCGGCGCTACCAAAATTGACGGACCGAATAAAAATTCATTTTCAAAACGCGGTTCATAAACGGTATTGTTATGCGTATAATCAATTGCCAGTGTACGATTCACCGGGATCCCGGTTTGATGCGTTGCATAAAAAGAAGAATACAAATAAGGCAATAACTGATATCTCGTTTGAATAGAGTGCCTCATCAATACTTCATTTGCTTCTCCCCATGCCCATGGTTCGTGTGAAGTATTTCCTTTGGCTGTATGACTACGAAACATTGGCGTATAAACACCGAGCGACATCCACCGAACCATAAGTTCGGGAGTTGGATTACCGGTAAATCCTCCCACATCCACTCCGTCAAATGCTTCACCGGTTAGTCCCATACTATTGATCAGCCGGTAAGCCAGCAACATGTGTTCGTCAGTAGGATTATTATCGCCAGTCCACATGGCTGAATATCTTTGAATACCTGAATAAGCCGCACGCGTTAAAACAAAAGGCCGATCGCCTTTCAGTAATTCTTTCGTTCCTTCATACGTGCCACGCGCCATTTCCAGGCCATAAATGTTTCTCACTTTTTTTAAAGAAGCGGTATTTTTTCCTTCACCAAATTCGATTAGTGTTGGAATATTTTGTCCCCATGCAGAAGGTTCGTTCATGTCATTCCAAAAACCGGTAACACCTTTATCGGCCAAAGATTTAAAATTTTCGCCCCACCATTTTCTTACTTCCGGCCTGGTAAAATCAGGAAAATGACTTCTGCCTGCCCACACACTTCCGGTATAAGGTTGCCCATCAGGATAGCGCGCGAAATAATGATTCGCCCTTACTGTGGTGTAAGGTTCATATCCTGATGAATCAATTTTAATTCCAGGGTCTATGATCGTAGCGAGGTGAATGCCCATTGTTTTTAAAGTATCTGTCAGTGCTTTAGGATTGGCATACGTTTCAGGGTTCCAGGTAAAAACGCGGTAACCGCGCATGTAATCAATATCGCAATACATCATGTCGCATGGAATGCTGTCCTCTCTCATTCTTCGCGCAACTGTAAGCAATTGTTGCTGGCTCATATAACTGTAACGCGATTGCTGGTAACCAAGGCTCCAGATGGGTGGCATGTTCATCCTGCCTGTAAGCCAGGTGTAATCTTTCAGCATACTGGTAACAGTAGACGAAGAAAAAAAGTAATAATTCATGGCACCGCCATCAGCGCCAAAATAGTACATCGTGCTATCGGTTGAACCGCCAAAATTGAAAAAAGATTTATAAGTATTGTCGTAAAAAATACCGAACAAGCTATTGGAATGGATCCCGATAAAAAACGGCATAGTGGAATATAATGGATCCTGGTTGAGCCCATATCCATAGGCATCTGTATTCCAGTTTACATAAGATTGTTCACGGCGGTTTAAGGGGCCGGTTTTTTCACCAAGACCAATAAATTTTTCATCATCCGTTAATTTGCGATAACTGGTGATTTCTTTTCCCTGCCATGAAATGCCCAATTGTGGCGCATCGCCATCCACCCATTCTCCTTTTGCATTATAAAAATCCAGTCGCAACGGATTTTTGTGAATAATTATTTTTAAAGAATCAGTAGTTAAAGTGATACCAGTTTTATTATCGTCAATTTTATTAAAAGTAGTTGCTGCTTCGCGTATCACTGCATAGGAAGGGCTTTCAGGCAAATCGGCCGGGGCCATTCTTACTCTCACAATTGTTGGCGAATAAACTTCCAGTTGGACTACTTCATTTCCTGCAGTTTTTATCTGCACACCATGACTTGTTTTTTGTAATGATTTGAAAGAGCCAACCTGGTGGCTTAAAAGATTATCCTGTGCAATGAGGCTAAAGGGAATTAATAAAAAAATTGAAAGGGCTGACAAAATAAATTTCATCTTTTGAATATTTTAGAGAAGTAATTTTCAACAAATGTAGTTGAGAATTTATTTAAATTGTTTTAAAACGCCCCGGTGAGATGAATTACAGCAACCCGGATTTAAAAAATAATACATCAAAGCGGTTTTCTCTGAAAGGATTCCGGCTGAGAAAGTTTATGGAAATATTTTCATTCCCCGGTAGTTAAATAATTTTCTCAATGAACCGGTTTCTCATAACTTTTCTCACCTGCGTGTATCGCCACCGTTAGTAAGTTTTCCTTTGGCGGAATAGGGCAACTGTATCCTGAAGTATAAGCGCAATAGGGATTATAGGCCTTATTAAAATCGATAACGAGTGTGTTATTTTTTATATCCTGCAAAGTAAAATCCATATAACGTCCGCCACCATAACTTGTAAATCCTGAAGTGGCATCACCAAAAGGAACAAACAAATAATCTTTGTATTTTTCCTTTTGCATTAATTCTTCCGATTGATAAATATACAAACGCAAAGTTTTTCCGTGCAGCTTAAAAGTCAGCAGGCCATATTTAAAATACCTCTCCTGCTCGCTGGTTGAAGTGATCATATAAAATCCTTTTGTATCAATAATTCTTCTAAAAGAAGCTTTTACACGATAGCTTTTATCAACGGGATAAAAACTGATATACTTCCTGTCTTCTTTGCCAACTACTTCATGGTTATTGATATAATTCTGCTGGTAGGCAATCAAAGAATTTTTATAGCTATTATCCTGCGCACTTACATTTTGGAAGAGTAAAAAGCTAAGTATCAATAAAAAATTAGTCCGGGTAAGCAGTGATAATTTCATAGTCATCGGGTAAAATTACTGAAGAATTTTTCATTGAGCCACAAACGCCCAAACCTATTCCGATCTGATAGCTATCGGATGAAAAACAAAGGATGAAGAAAAATAAAAAAAGCAAATATTTGTTCGTTTGCTGGAATCCCAAAAGCTTTCTGGACTGATATTGATTTGTAGCTCATTGTTCTTGCGTCAACCAGGGTGGCAGTAAAGCGATTGTGCTCGTTGCATACCGTTTTGTTGCGTAGTTAAAATTTTTCAGGTTTATTGTATTCAACTTCTGTTATATTAAATTTCGCATAACTGAAATCGCCTTTGTCTAATCTCCATAAAACGTCAAAGGCTGTTGGTATAAATACATTATTTAATTCCTTGTAATTTGTTGCTTTGATAACCCAGGTTTCTAAATTCTTCTCGCCCATATAACGCTTTGTTTCCATCTCGGTTATCTCGCCAATTTCGTTAAATGTAATTTTGAAAAATAAAGAAAGTCCCTTGTAGTTGAAAGTAAGTTTTGCGGTTCTTGAGTCAATTGGTGACCATTTTAGTCTATTGTTAGGTAAAAAATTAGTCGGATATAAAACACTCTCTCCAAGCCAACGAAGTAGTTCTCCTTCATTATATTTTTCTCCTTTTGCATCCGCAACATTATACACTGAAAAAAGTGTAGCAATGAGTCTGCCTTTGTCTGAAATGTACATATCGCGGGCAACAAACATTGAAGTTGTGCCTTTCCATATAAAGCCTGGTTTCTCAGTTGTTGCATATTGTTCTCCTGTTATGTTAATCCAACCTTTGTCAAGGTCTGTCTTAAATTGCCCATCGTGTTTAATTCTTGCATAGCTTATGTATGGTTGTCCTTCTTTTAAAATGTGATTAAAATATCTTTGAACAGGTTCTGGTAAGCTGTCAAGTTGGGCTTTATGAAATAACTGGTCAGATATATTTTTAGATTGGGCAAAAAGTTCTTTGACTTCTCTACCGAATTTTATAGACAAGTTTATTCTGCCAATAATTAGGATTAATAGAAGAAATCCAACTATGATTATTGTAATTGTCATTATTTTTTTTGCATGCATCTACATTTTTTTGAACATCCCTCAAAGCACAAAGTTAGGTTCATTTGCCAGCTAATTCATACTATAATAACTTAGGGTTCTTGTTTAATTCTAATATTATCTTTAATAACGCAAATACAATTTATCTGGTTAATAAAGGCTGGCAACCCTTACCTGGCTCTCATTGTTCAACAAGGATTTTTTAATTGATTTCCTATATTCCGGTAAACCAACAAATTCTGCTGATTCTGTTTTACTTCTATAATGTAACAGTGAAGCATAAACGAAATAAAATTTATTTTACTGACCAGGTATAGTGAATAGGCACATCATCAACTATTAATGAATGACTCTTGGCGGATATCCCAATTATTTTTTAATTATTTTTTCTTTATTAATTCAAACCGTTTTTGTCAACCGGAATTTTATTAAGTACTAGATTTGCTGAGTCCACTAATTGCCTGAATTCGGGCATATATTTTTTTGCTACAGGCGTTGCAGCCGGAAACTTTTGTTTTAAAGGATCTACCTGTTTGCCATTTTTCCAAAAACGGTAGCAAACATGAGGTCCGGTTGCCAGCCCCGTCATGCCGACATAGCCGATCACCTGCCCCTGCACTACATGCTGCCCTACCTTTACTGCCCTCCTGCTCATGTGCAGGTATTGAGTAGTATAAATGCGGTTGTGTTTTACTTTCACATAATTGCCATTAAAGCGGGTATATCTCGATGCAATTACCACGCCATTGGCGGTAGTATGAATAGGGGTGCCGGTAGGAGCCGCATAATCAGTACCCAGGTGAGCTTTCCAAATTTTTTCAATCGGATGAAAACGGTGCATGCTGTAATGCGATGTAATTCGGCTAAACTTAAGAGGTGCTTTCAGAAAGGCCTTACGCAGGCTTTTTCCTTCTTCATTAAAAAATTCACCCCCGGTGGTAATATCCGGCTCAAAGTAATAGGCTTTGTACGCTTCGCCCCGGGAAGAGAATTCTGCCGACCTGATGGCCCCTGATTCAATGGGTTTGCCTTTTACATATTGCTGGTCATAAATAATTTTAAACCAATCGCCTTTTTGAATAGAATAGAAGTCGATGGTCCAGGCAAATATATTGGCAAGCTTTATGGCAAGGTCCGGATCTGCATGCTGGCTTTCCAAAGTTTCATACAGCGAACTGTTGATGGTGCCGGAAAGACCTTCGGTTTTAATGGTTACGGGACGCTTGCCGGTATATACTTTCATTGTATCCCGCAGGTCATATACTACATAGTCGACAGGGTCCGGCTGGTAAATAAAGTATTGCGCTTTTTGCGTGGAGTCCTTTGTGCAAAATATCGTGTAGGGTTTTCCGGCAGCCAGGTTGCGTACACTGAAAACAGGACGTGCCTTTTGGGCGAGTCGTAATGCCGTGGTATTATCAATGCCGTAATCATCTAAAATACTGGTAAGAAACTGGTTGTGCTGAATGGTGCCATTTACTACCGTGAAAGAATCGACTGGCAGTCCAAACCGGGTGGCAACAGGTGCGGGTTTTGCAGGCTGTGTTGCCTTTTTTTCCGGCGTGCTGTTGGCCGATTTCACCAGGTGAGTTACGCCAAAGATGAGAGCCGTTCCCAAAACAATAGTTAACACAATTGATTTTACTGAAATTTTTTTTTCTCCTTTCATAATTGTTACAGAAAATTAATTCTTAAATAAATGACCATCGCCATAGGCAACGGGTAGCCCCGGGCAATCACTTTGAAACAATCAAAAAGCCGGGAAATGAAATATGCCGGAAATTACGGCCAGGCGGGATCATCAACAATTCAAAATCGATCCTACATAAGATTTTGTGCCTTAGCTGCAAAGATGCATTATTCATCTTAAAATAAAAAGCCCTAATTGCCCGTACCCCATATCTGCGCCAGGCGGGAGATTTTCAGTACTCCAGTAAACTTACAAATTCTGCTGATTTCTGTTTTGCTTCTATTATATAACAGTTAGACGTACACGAAATTTTATTTATTTTACTGACCAGGTTTGGTGAATAGCCTTATGATCAACTTTAATGAATGACTGTTGGCGGACGCCAAT
>JBBQWJ010000142.1:0-8814 GCA_038210685.1 Chitinophagales bacterium
TCAACAGAAATTTCCTTGTCCTGTTATTTAAAAAAACTACTACGTAATTCAGGCGATCAATGCCTATTATATTTTTATTGAAGCGTTGTTTGTTATCGATAGTAAGATTGTTGTTAATCACAAAATCATTGAATTTTTGCATTTGTTTTTTCTTTTCCTTTTTCTTTTTATAACTATTAAACCATGAAATTCCAATAGCCAGAAGTACAATAAAAACAAAAGCGATGTAAACTGAAGCATCCATACAATAAAAATTTTTAGAATTTGTTTCAATGACAGCTTAGAATAGCCGGGTAAATATTAAAAAAGAAACCGTAGTAGCTTAAATGTACGAATTATAATGTAGCAGGCAAAAATCTTCGTAACAAAAAGAAAAAGTTTTTATTAATAATTGTCCCGTATCTGTTGTATAAACTTTTCGATTCCTTCTCGTATTTCCGTTGCTGAACTGCGGTGATGATTGACCAATACAGAAAAAATCAATAATTTATTTTTCTTTGTATATAAAAACCCGCTCAGGGCAACTACGCCATTGAGCGTGCCTGTTTTTACAAAAATGTAACCACTGTCCTGTTTATAATAATGACTGATCGTACCGGTTCCGCCTGTAGGCAAGATATTTTTGATCCTGTCCATTCCAAAGTCATTTTTCATCTTGTTAAGAATGAACACAAAATCTTTTGGTGAAAAAAGATCATAGCGGCTTAGGCCGGAACCATCTACCCATCCTGGTTTTTGAGGCATTAGTTGATAATCTGATTTTATTAAAGTGTCAATTATTTCCTGGTCGCTCATGGATCCTAATAACTTTTCACTCACCATCAAGAGGCTTTGTTCTGCATAAAAATTATCGCTGCGATGCATCATTGGCTTTAATAAAGAATCTGTTGGCTGCGAATGAATGATATTGTTTAAGGAGCCCGAATAATTGTCAATAATTTCAACATCTGCATGTAAAGTATCCTGCAACAGTTGAACAAATGTTGTTAGATAGGGGTTAAATGGAATTTCATGAAATTTGGAATTGCCATTTTCGAATGTAAAATCATTGGTATCCCATGGTTTAATTACTTTAAATCCATCCGTTAAATTTTCATTTATTGCAGATTGATTTTTAAAGTAAGAAGGCATAAAAGTTAAACTGCCATCATTATTCCAGGTAATTTTCAATGTGTTTCCGTATATCGGAAATGCACTTCTTTGCGCCAGATAATCGTAGGGGTAATCATCCCACGCCCAGCCCGAACCGAGGTAATCATCAAACTGTGGATTTATTAGATGGATGTATTTGTATCTTTTTAGAAAATTAAAAACCGGGTTATTTGTATAATCACTGTGTAAAAAAGATGGATCCCCCATTCCTTTTATCACTACAGTACTGTCATTGATGATTGCATAACTTAACCCTGTCAAACTATCTCCCAAATATTTCATCGCAGCATAGCAAGTAGCCAGTTTGGTATTGCTTGCAGGATTAAAATATTTCTCAGCCTGATAATTGTACCAATATTTTCCGGTTGCTGGTTCGTAAATACTAATGCCGGTGTGCGCATTTACAAAAGCGGGATTATTTAAAATGTCTTTTGTTGGTCCACTTTTAATTTTTTGTGAAACGGAACAGGAAGAAAATATAATGATGATAAACAGAAGTGAAAATAGCGGATTTTTTTTCATTGGTTCAAAATACAAATAAATCTCTTTGCTTTGTAAAAAATATTTAAGTTGATCCAAATGAATTTTGATAATTTAACCACTAAATGATATTAACGAATCATTAGAAAAACGTTCCCTTAAATTCGTTTTTAATATAGCAGCACTTTCGCTGTGTTAAATGAAGTAAAATGAAAAAAGCGATAGTCCTTTTATTGATACCTGTTTATTTCCAGGTATGCGCCCAGCAGAATATAGGGCCTCAGCAGAATCCAGAGATAAGACAAGAGAAAAAAACGGGATTTCAAAAAGAAAAATTATTTACCGGCGGAAGCGCCAATCTTGGTTTTTCAAGTGGAAGTACTATGCTGGGAATTACGCCACAATTGGGTTACAGCCTTACCAACTGGCTAGACGCAGGCATCACGTTTAACCTTAATTATTTATCACAAAGAGATTACTATTCCCGCGATAAATTAAGACAAACTACCTATGGCCCCGGCGCTTTTGTAAGATTGTTTCCTGTAAATTTTCTTTTTGCCACGGCTCAATATGAGTACAATTCAATGCACCTTAAATACATTCCAAATGTGGCCGGAAGTGCTTCCCAAACCAGTAGCCTGAGTGCCAATAGCTTTTTAGTAGGAGCAGGCTATGCCGGCGGCAGGCAAGCAGGTGGTAATACTTATTATTATTTATCCGTCATGTGGGATGTTTCAGGCGACCTCAATTCGCCCTACAAAGACCAATATGGGCGCATGAGCCCTGTAATCCGCGCGGGTTATAACATCGGGTTGTTTCAAAACAGTTACAAAAGAGGATTGAGGTAGTTTTCACTATCAAAATTGAAATTCCCGATAAAAGTTTGTTTACTATAAATCAATAGAAACAAAGGTGTTTATATTGATATTCTATTCGCTTTTTTCAATTATTTACTGCTTAAAGGAATTATTTATTTCCTTCAAATTTTTTATATATTTACCTATTCTTTCTGCATTGTCGGGCTTTTATTCTGCGAAAAACTATTAGCTGTACCAATTGAAAATACACGCGTTGTATTTTGTAACCGTTCAATAAATATTTATGAACAGGCACTGCTTGGTAATAACTTCAAATTCATTCATTAAAAGTTCTCTTACACTATTTTTTCTCTTATCGGCATTTGCCTCTATGAGTCAGCCGGGCCAGGAAAAAGGATTACCTTTTATTACCAATTACAGCGATAAAATATACAATGCAAGTGCTTCTAACTGGAGTGTTATCCAGGGTAATGATGGCATGATGTATTTCGGCAACACCACCAACAAAGGAAATATTCTACAATATGATGGAGTAAACTGGAAGAAAATTACGTCTCCGGCTTCGTCGGTAATTGTAAGGAACTTTGATAAAGATAAAAACGGAACGATTTACTATGGCGGCTCGGGCGATTTTGGTTACCTCGGGAAGGATAAAGATGGTGAAACAGTTGAACATTCTCTTTTAGAATTTGTTCCAAAAGATAAACGTGATTTTTTTGATGTATGGTCGGTGCATGCTACTGATAAGGGAATTTACTTTCAATCGAGGGAGAGATTATTTCGCCTGGCGAAAACCGGCGACGTATCAAATAAGAAGTGGGTTGCTAAAACCTGGGATCCCGATGCTCATTTCATGTACAGTTTTTATATTGATAATGACTTGTATGTTCATGAGCAAAATGTTGGGCTTTTAAAAATGGTAAATGATTCACTTACACTGGTGCCAGGAAGTGAATTCCTTGGAAAAGACAGGATGCAAGTGATGTTGCCCTATACCGGAACAGTACAACAAGGCGGGAAAAAGAATTACCTGATTGCAAGTTTTACTCACGGCTTATATCTTTATGATGGACAAAATTTTACTCCCTTTAAAACTTCAGATGACAATGTATTTACCAGTAATATGGTATACAAGGGGTTGCAGATAAATGGAAATTATGCTATATCTGTTTTAGGTACAGGGTTGGTGATCATGAATCCTGAAGGTAAAATAATGGAGATCATTAACCGCAATTCAGGGTTGCCGAGCAATATTATTTACACCCCCTACATTGATTCTAAAGGTGATATGTGGCTTGGCATGGATAACGGTATTGCTAAAGTTGATTACAATTCACCATTCACTGTTTTTAATTTACAAAGCGGGATAATAGCCTCCCCCATTTCCATGGCCCGTCTTCCGAATGGTACTTTATACTTAGGCACACAAAATGGTTTATTACAGTTTAATACCACTAATTCTAAATTTGAATTGGTTACCCAGGTGCCGAGAAACCAGGTTTTTGATCTGGTGGTAGATGGAAATACTTTATTGATAGGAAATGAAGGCTTGTTCATGATCAAAAATGGGAAAGTGGTCCTGGTGCAACCCTCAGTCAGTAATAATCTTAAAATTGCTGCTTTAACTATATCAAAAAAATATCCCGATTTATTATATGCAAGTACTTCTTTTGGAGTTTGCTTGTTTTTGCGAAAACCGGAAAGTGAAAAAGGATGGCAATTTGTCGGCTACTTCCCCACTGTAAGTGGAGAAATACATTTTATGGAAGAGGAAATTGATGGCAGTGTATGGGTGCTTTCTCAAAATGGCGTTCCTTATAAGATCACTCCTTTCTTTGATGCCAATGGCAATCCGGAGGTTTCCAAATCCCTGGTTCAGGATTATTCACATGCCCAGGGTTTTGATCCTTCTGTTAACTCTCTGTTTACGCTCAATCATCGTGTTTATTTTAGATCTGATTCTGCATCTTATACTTTCAACCCAGCCAAAAAACATTTTGAAAAAACACCCTTTGAAGGTTTCAAAAATTTCTTTGCAACTGAAGATTCAACTGGAAAAGTTTGGTTAGCCGTAAGGAAAAGTGCCGATAGTAGCCAGGCGATAATTGCTATCCCTAAAGCGAACGGTGGTTATCAATTGGATTCAACTACTTTGTTACCCGTTATGGATGAAAATCTTTCGCTGGTTTTTCCTGACATAAATCAAACAGCTTGGTTTCTTACTCCTGACGGACTAATTCATTTTAATGAAAAATTAAAAAGAAACGTGGATGCGCCTTACCAGACTTTAATCAGAAAAATTTCATCTGATACCATGCGACTTGATCCCGTGACATCAGATGAAAAACCTCCTGAAATAAAATTTGATCATAATTCTTTAAGATTTGAGTATGCAGCGCCATTTTATGAACACGAAGATAAAACTCAATACCAGACCTGGATGGAAGGTTTTGAAATGGGCTGGAGTCAATGGGGAAAAAATACTTATAAAGAATACACGAACCTTTCAGCGGGAAAATATGTTTTTCATGTAAGGGCAAGGAATATATATAATAAAATTAGTAAAGAAGCGGTTTACCCATTTGCGATTCTTTCTCCGTGGTACAGTTCATGGTGGGCGTATTTGTTGTATGTTCTTATTTTTTTGCTTCTCGGCTTTTTAATTTTGAAATGGCGCACACGCAAGTTAGAAGAAAAGCATCGCGAGCTTGAAGAAACCATCAAAGAAAGAACAGCCCAATTGAGTGATAAAGTTGAAGAGCTGAATGTAATCAATAGTGTGCAGCAAGGGTTGGTAGCGCAGTTGGATATTAATAAAATATATGAGCTGGTTGGTGAAAAGATCAGGCAAATCTTTAATGCACAAACCATCGTTATTGCCACTTACGATTCTAAATCCAACTTTATAGCTGAGCAATATTGCTATGAAAAAGGAGACAGGACTTTAATGGAACCCTATGAGGCCATTGGTTTTGGTAAGCACGTTATTGAAAGCCGGGAACCAATACTAATAAACAAAAACGTAGTGGAAGAAAGTAAAAAATATGGAAGTGTAACAATGGGTAACGCGCCTGCAAAATCTTTAGTGTTTGTTCCAATGATTGAAAATGAGCGCCCTACCGGCCTGATTACTTTACAGAACATGGACCAGGAAAATGCGTTTTCCGAATCGGATGTTAACTTATTGAAAACGCTTGCCAACAGCATGACTGTAGCTTTAAAAAGCGCTCAGCTTTTTGATGAAACGAATCGTCTGCTAAAAGAAACAGAACAACGCACGGCCGAGCTGTCAGTAATTAACAGCGTGCAGGAAGGACTGGCAAAAGAGCTGCACATGCAGGGTATTTATGATTTGGTAGGTGATAAATTGAGCGACGTAATGCACACACTTGATATTGATATTCGTCTGTTTTCACCTGAAACCAACGAGGTATTTTATCCATACGTTCGTGATCATGGAGTACGAATGGAAATTCCACCAGGAAAGTTTCTCGGAATGTCGAAAAAGGTTTACGAAACCAAACAGTCCATTGTGATCAACGAAGATTTAGCAGGGAAAATGAAAGAATTTGGTTCATCCTTACTTCCCGGAACTCAAATGGAAAAATCTTTTATGGCCGTACCAATAATTGCAGCCAACAAGGCATTAGGGATGGTGAGCATGAGCAATTATGAGACAGAGCATGCTTTTAGCGACTCTGATTTGCGTTTGCTTCAAACAGTGGTTTCTGCAATGAGTGTAGCACTTGAAAATGCACGCTTGTTTGATGAAACAACTCGTTTACTGAAAGAGACAGAACAACGTACTGCTGAGTTGGGAGTTATTAACAGCGTGCAGGAAGGGCTTGTGAAAGAAATGAATATCGAGGCTATCTATGAGCTTGTTGGAAAGCGTTTATGTGATTTATTTCCTGATACCCAAACCCTGGTTATCAGAACATTTGATCATTCAAAAGGAATAGAGAATTGGCAGTTTGCCATAGAAAAAGGAAAACGTCTTCAGAGTGAACCGAGGGCTATTAATTGGGTAAACAATAAATTGATCGCTTCCCATAAACCAGTACTAATTAACGAAAATTTCCTCAACATAGCAAAGGAAAATGGAGGCTTAAACTATTCAGTTGGTGAACCTCCAAAATCTGTAATATTTGTTCCAATGATTGTTGGAGACGTCGTAAAGGGATCTGTTAGCCTGCAAAATGTGGATCGGGAAAATGCATTTTCTGACCCAGATCTACGTTTACTGACAACGCTTACCAATAGCATGAGCGTAGCATTGGAAAATGCCCGCTTATTTGATGAAACCAATCATCTGCTGGCACAGGCAAAACAAAGAGCTTCAGAATTATCTACCGTTAATAATATCAGCAAGGCACTGGCGTCAAAGTTAAATCCAAATGATCTGATCCAGCTTGTGGGTGACCAATTGCGCGATTTATTCAATGCTAACATTGTGTATCTCGCTTTATTAAATAAGAAAACGAATATTGTCCATTTCCCTTACCAGTTTGGAGATAATATGCCATCGATGAAGTTAGGAGAAGGGCTTACTTCTAATATTATTTTAAATGGGGAACCATTGCTTTTTAATAAAGACGTGGATGAACAGACTGACCAGTTAGGATTGAATAGAGTGGGCATTCCTGCTGCTTCTTACCTGGGAGTTCCCATTCCGGTAGCTGATGAAATTGTAGGAGTTTTGAGCGTGCAGAGCACCGAACGGGAAAATAGGTTTGATGAAAATGACTTGCGATTGCTCTCAACCATAGCGTCTTCGGTAGGAGTAGCTTTGCGAAACGCGCAGCTGTTCGAAGAGGTCGAGCAGGCAAAAATGGAAGCGGAAAAAGCCAGTAAGATCGCTGAAAAAGCCAATGAAGCAAAAAGCGCTTTTCTTTCTACAGTGAGCCATGAATTACGGACCCCTCTTACTTCGGTCTTAGGATTTGCCAAGATCATCAATAAGCGATTAAACGACAAAATTTTTCCAATTGTACCACAGGATGATCCCAAAACAGCAAAAACGGTTAACCAGGTCAACGAAAATCTGCAGGTGGTAATTTCTGAAGGTGAAAGATTGACGCACCTCATAAATGACGTGCTTGACCTTGCGAAGATCGAAGCAGGAAGAATGGAGTGGAACCAGGAAAAGGTATCACTTGCAGAAGTTGTGGAAAGAGCGATCTCTGCTACCACTTCTCTTTTCGACCAGAAAACAATTAAGCTTATCAAAAAAATTGACCAGAATATACCTGACATTATTGGCGATCCTGATAAACTAATACAGGTGGTCATCAACCTGTTTTCTAATGCGGTGAAATTTACACAGAAAGGAGACGTTACCTGCCGTGTTCAGCAAAAAGGAAATGAAGTTATTGTTAGTGTGAAAGATACAGGCATTGGCATTGCGCACGAAGATTATGGCGCTGTGTTCGAACAATTTAAGCAGGTTGGTGGCGATACCTTAACTGATAAACCTAAAGGAACAGGGCTGGGATTACCCATTTGTAAAGAAATTGTAGAGCATCATGGCGGCCATATTTGGGTAGACAGTACCGTGGGTAAAGGAAGTACTTTTTCTTTCGCAATTCCATTTGTTCCTTCAGAAAATAACAATGGTGACAAAACGAAACCGATTCATCTCAACGACCTGGTTAAACAACTGAGAGAGCAAATGGTTTTTTCAGAATTAAAAGCAAATGGGGCCAATTCAAACATACTCGTTGTTGATGATGATGACTCTATAAGGTCGTTACTCGATCAGGAATTGAGTGAAGCCGGCTATTGCATCCAGCAGGCAACCAATGGTAAAGAAGCACTTGAATGTATAAGAAGGAACCGGCCTGATCTTATCATTCTTGATGTGATGATGCCTGAAATGAATGGATTTGATGTGGCAGCCATTTTAAAAAACGATCCACAAACGATGGATATTCCCATCATAATTTTATCCATCGTGCAGGATAAAGCGCGTGGTTTCCGCATTGGTGTGGACAGGTATCTGACCAAACCAATTGATACTGCCCAACTTTTTACCGAAGTAGGAAATTTATTGGAACAGGGTAAGTCAAAGAAAAAAGTGATGGTGGTGGATGAAGACGCAGCAGCAGTCCGTTCGCTTACAGAAGTGTTGCAGGCGAAAGGATACCAGGTGGTAGAATCAGATGGAAAAGAATTGGCGGCGGAGGCTATTGCATCCAAACCTGATATCATTATATTAAATTCTGTCTATTCGGGCAAACAGGAAATAGTAAAAACATTAAGATTTGAAAAAGGATTGGAGAATGTTTTGTTTTTCATTTATCAGTAAGTAATTAGCTGATGTGATAATATGCCAATTAGCTAATTTGAAAATGCAGTAAACAAA
>JBBQWJ010000143.1:0-8701 GCA_038210685.1 Chitinophagales bacterium
GATTTGAACTCAATAAAGCAAAAGGAGGAATTGGGCTGGCAAATATGAAAAGACGTTCGGAATTATTTTCAGGCAAAATGCAAATCAATTCATCTCCCGGCAACGGCTGCGAATTACTCATAACCATTCCGGTTTAAAAAAATACAAGTAAATTTTTAAAACCTTTTATTGTTCAAACAGTAAATCAACAATTTCCGTTGATTTTTATTTTGATCTGACCAATAATTCTTCTCTTATAATCTTGAAAAAAACTTCATTTACATTAGATTTGCAACCATCAAACGGGTAGTGGCGCAGCCCGGTAGCGCACACGTCTGGGGGGCGTGGGGTCGCAAGTTCGAATCTTGTCTACCCGACAAAATCGGTTTCAAACAAATTTAAAAGCTCGTAAAACGCAATGTTTACGGGCTTTTTTAATTTAACCGGGAAGCAAGCTTGCCGCATTTATTTTGCGGCTACAAAATGCACCTCCAGCTTTTTAATCGGCCTTATTGTTTGCAGATAAGCATAAATAGACCTCAGGTCTGATGTGTCCATTCCTGCAAACATTGTCCAGGGCATTATCGTATTAACTTGTGTTGAATCAAGAGAAGGGGCATTTGCAGGATCCTGGTACGCTTTAAACCTGGTTACAAATTCTTCTGCTGTCCAGGCTCCAATTCCTGTTTCTTTATCAGATGTGATATTTGCAGAATAGAGTTTGCCGTTAGGCATTTGAAACAATCTTCCGCCACTAAAAGCAAGATTGGTGTCTATCTGCCCTTTGCTTGCTGGGGTATGACATTCGATACAACCGGAAGCATTAACCATATATGCGCCATATTTCACCGTATCAGACTTTGGAGGTTTTTGCGTAAAAGTAGCTATTTCAGGTATCGTGTTTACAATAAAATTCATGGGGAAATCAATGCTCCTATCGGGTGTCTTATTCTCTATGGGGGGTAAACTTCTTATATAAGCAATGATATCGTAAATATCTTCTTTATCCATTTTGCCATAATAATGATAGGGCATTACCGGAAAAAGTGCATTGCCAAATTTATCTACTCCCGTAGTGATGGTACGAAAGATCTCTCCATCTGTCCAGTCTTTGATATTGGCAGGAGTAATATTTTTTGCATAAAAGGTGCCGGGGAAACCCATTTTTTCGTCAAATTTTTCTCCTCCTTTTCCATTGGTACCAGCTATCATTGGGCCGGAAAATTTAGTCCAGTCGCGTGTAGAGTGGCAATCCATGCAAAGCGATACATGATTAGCAAGGTATTCTCCATGCTTTACTCTTTCAGGGGTAATCTTTACCTTCAAATCTTTAGGAGATGAGCCTACATTCGGCAAGTCAAATTTTACATACGCTGCTACCCCTGCAATTAAAATAATAACAGCAAAAAGAACTGTTAGTAGAATCTTTTTCATATAATTCCGGTTTTAAAAATTTAATAAAAGGGATAGTATTAATTGCAGTTTATCCTAAGGTGTAGAACGAACACAAATTAAATAAATATTTTACTACTTTACAAAAAAAACATTTGCAATGAAGTGTTTCGCCACAAGTAGATTGAAAAGTATTTTCTTTACAAAAATTGATGTTACACGAATTTGTAAAGATTTTACAGCGGGCACTCCAGTAAACAAATAATTATGACGTAATTTGTATTTCAATTTTTTTGCCGGCGGGCAAATGTAAAAAAACTTAAAGCTTGTAAATAATGGGTGATTTACAGGCTTTTTTATTAAGCGCAACTGAAGCAACACGTTGCTGATTTAGTGTTTTTACAAATAGTTACATTGAAACAATGGAATGAAATTGGCGGTAATAAGTAATTGAATTTTGAATTAAAGAACCAAATAAATAAATATCCGGATGACAGCTGAACATCAAAGACTGCAAAACAATTCACAAAAGAAAGTACCTCTTGAAAAATGGGGGCCCTATGTAAGCGAGCGTCAATGGGCCACTGTGCGTGAAGATTATTCTTACACCAGCGATGCATGGAATTATTTCCCGTTTGATCAATCTCATTACAGGTCGTATATCTGGGGCGAAGATGGAATCGCCGGCATCTCTGATTATTTCCAAAACCTTTGTTTTGCCATTGCACTATGGAACGGCAAAGATCCGATATTAAAAGAACGCCTTTTTGGTTTGGGCAACCGCCAGGGAAATCATGGTGAGGATGTAAAAGAATTATATTATTATCTTGATAATATTCCTACCCACTATTACATGGAGTTTTTGTACAAATATCCCCAAAGGGAATTTCCATATGATGAATTGAGGAATGTTAACAAAGACCGCTCAAGAAACGACCCTGAATATGAAATTTTAGATACCGGCATTTTTCATGATAATGAATATTTTGATGTGAATATTACGTATGCCAAAGAGGACTCACAGGATATTTTTATCAAAATAGATATACACAACCATTATTCGGAAGCGGCGCCCATCACTGTTTTACCCACACTTTGGTTTTATAACCGCACAAGCAACCAAAATCTTGATGAGAAGCCCGCTATTACTTTTATAGATGCTAATACAGTTAAAGCTTCGCATCAAAGGTTGGGAACTTATTACCTGTATTTTCAATCTCCGGCGATGACGTTGTTTACCGACAATGAAACGAATTTAAAAAAGGTAACCGGCCAGCCCAATGCAACGCCATTTGTAAAAGATGCTTTTCACAATGCGATCATCAACAAAAAGAATGTAGTGCTTCTCAATAAAAGAAATTATGGAACAAAATTTTCTCCTGTATATGAGTACAATCTTGAAGCAGGCGAAACTAAAACCATCTACCTCCGCTTATCAGATAAAGAAATGGAAAATGGTTTCCCCGATGGATTTGAAAATATTTTTTCAGCCCGCAAGGCGGAAGCAGATGAATTTTACAATCATATCCTTCCCGATAATTCTCCGCAGGAATTTAAAAACATACAGCGGCAGTCGCTTGCGGGAATGCTATGGAGTAAACAATATTATCATTATGATGTGGAAAGGTGGCTTACCACCAGCGATGGAATTACACCGGTAAATGAAGGCAAACTTTTAGGCAGAAATCGTGACTGGAAACATTTAAAAAACCAGGATATCATTTTAATGCCTGATAAGTGGGAATATCCCTGGTATGCAGCATGGGACCTTGCTTTCCATTGTATCCCGATGGCAATGCTAGACCCCGGATATGCAAAACACCAATTGTTGCTCATCATGCGTGAATGGTATATGAAACCGGATGGTCAGTTACCTGCATACGAATGGCATTTTAGCGATGTAAATCCACCCGTACAGGCATGGGCGGCATTGCAGGTTTATCGTATCGAAAAATCCACTACCGGTAAAAAAGATACGGCTTTTTTAAAGAAAATTTTTCACAAGCTCATTATTAACTTCACATGGTGGATCAACCGGAAAGACGCAAACGGCAACAACATTTTCCATGGTGGATTTCTTGGATTGGATAATATCGGCATATTTAACCGAAGCGTTGAAATGCCCGGTAACCATCGCTTGGAACAGGCCGACGGAACCAGTTGGATGGGAATGTATGCACTTAACATGATGGATATGGCATTGGAAATTGCTGTCGAAGATGATTCGTTTGAAGATGCAGCCACTAAATTTTTTGAGCACTTTGTATTGATAGCCGAGGCGCTGAACCAGCATGGATTGTGGAATGATGAAGATAAATTCTTTTATGATACGCTTGCCCTTGCTGATGGTAACCCGATACAGTTGCGCATCCAATCTATAGTAGGACTTACCACTTTATTTGCTGTTTCAACGATTCAAAAAAAAGTAAGAGACCTGCTTCCCGATTTCAAAAAAAGGACCAATTGGTTTGAAAATTACAGGAAAAAAAACAACCGTTTCTGGCCGAATGAAGAACGCACAGACGGCAACGATATTTTATTATCACTGGTGCCTAAAGAGCGGTTGAAAAGTATATTGGAGCATTTGCTGAATGAAGAAGAATTTCTTTCACCAGGTGGAATCCGGGCGCTATCAAAGTTTCATGAAAAGAATCCATACTCCGTTACAATCGACGATGTAGAGTATGGAATTCAATATGATCCCGGCGATTCAATATCCAATCTTTTCGGCGGCAACTCCAACTGGCGCGGGCCGGTATGGATTCCTATCAATTACATTATCATCCAGGCAATAAGAAAATATGGCAAGTTTTATGGAGACGAATTGATGGTTGAATGCCCTACGGGTTCCGGCAATTACATGAATCTTATAAGTGTGGCTGATGAACTGGCCAAAAGAGTGATAAACCTTTTTCAAAAAGACGATGAAGGCAAGCGACCATTCTATGCGGAATACAACTGGTTTTACCAACAACCGGAAAACGAGCATCTCTATTTATTCTTCGAATATTTTCATGGCAATAATGGAAAAGGACTTGGCGCAAGCCATCAAACCGGCTGGACATCCCTGGTGGCGTGCCTTATAAGTCAACTCGCCAATAATAATAACGCTTTTAATAAAGAAGGTGGTAAACCAAGCTAAATCAAAATATCACTTATTTATTGCTTTACCGGCAAATGAGAAAGCTATCAGCCGATTGCCTTCAAAAATTGCTGATGCAATAAAAGCACCTGTGGTATCAACATTTGTTGCTCATCATTTATGATAACGTAATCGCATAAACACATTTTTTCTTCTTCATCCATTTGCAATGCTATTCGGGCTTTTACCTGCTCAGCAGTGATATTGTTGCGTTGCATGGTTCGTTCTATCCGCAAAGGAAGTGGAGAACTAACTCCTATCACTTTATCCAAAAATTTGTGCGATCCGCTTTCAAAGATCAATGCCGCTTCTTTTATAAGATAAGGCGCATCTTGCTTTTTCATCCATTCTTCCGCGTCTTTTATAGTTGCCGGATGAACGATAGAGTTCAACAATTCTGTCTTTTTGTAATCGCTAAAAACCTGTTCTGACAGGTACTTTCGGTTCAATTTGTCATTGACATAAGATTGTTTTCCGAAGTTTTGAATAATCTTATCTTTCAAAACTTCGTCTTCTGTCATTAACTTTTTTGAGGCAGAATCAGAATCGTACACAGGAATTCCAAGCACAGAAAATATGCGGGCAACAGTACTTTTACCACTGCCTATTCCCCCGGTGAGTCCTAGTCGAAGCATTAGAGAAAGAGGATTTAGGGATGCAGGAATTAGGATTTGGAAATCATGTATTGAGATTAGGAATTCATAAATCTCTAACTCAAAAACAGTTCCTCTTCCACCCTGCTATTTACTTAATCGGCGCTGGCGTAGTTACCTTATTTAAGTTGGCAGTCATCTCCATGCTCACAGCGCTTTTTTCCATTTTAATATAAGAACCCGGATTTATTTCAAGCATGAAAGTGCCATCATCATTCATCTTGTTGATGGTGCCATGAATGCCGGCAATCGTAACTATTTTATCCCCTTTTTGCAAATTAGTCATAAATGTTTTCTGCTGTTTTGCTTTTTTTGACTGCGGCCTTATCATAAACAACCAGAAGACAAGGATCATCAGTCCTAAAAATACAAATTGAAATCCTCCGCCACCTTGCCCTTGTCCTAACATTAAAAATACCATTGCTAAATTCATGTTTTTTGTTTTGTTTACTGTATTACCAGCGATTAGAAATTTATTGATTCAAGAAAAATTTACTTTTTTGCGTCTACATCACCCGTTAGCTGCAATTCCGGAAAAGCCGGGTAAGCATTAGAAACCACGGTAATTGTTTTATGCGTAGGTCCTGGCCTGTCGGTACTATTAAAAACTACTTTTAAGATTCCGGTTTCACCGGGTTTGATCGGCTCCTCAGGTTTTTCAGGAACAGTACAACCGCAACTGGCCCTGGCTGAAGCAATAACCAGGGGTTTATTACCGGTATTTTTAAAACGATAATTGTAAGCCACTTTTGTTCCTTCTGTTACTTTTCCAAAATCATACGTTGAATCAATCATTTGAACAGTAGTAGTATCGTTAAAAAACTGTGAATCCATATTGGCAAGACTGTTCGGATTATTTTTTGCACGCCTGATGTCGCAGGAATACAAGGAACCAATCAACAAGAACGCAAGTAGCCATCTTTTCATATCATTTTTTTTCAAAGTGCAAAGGTATTATAAAGTGCTGTTTTTATAATTGGTCTTTTGGATTTTATTTTGTCCCAGCAATTCTTTATGAATATTGTCTAAAAGTCCGTTCACAAAATGGCCGCTTTGTTCGGTGCTGTATTCTTTAGCCAGGTCAATATATTCGTTGATCGTAACTTTTGTTGGAATGGTTTCAAAATACAGCAATTCGCACACTCCCATTTTTATTAAGATCATATCGAGAAGCGCAATCCTTTCTGAATCCCAGTTTTTCAATTTTGGTTTTATCAGTTCAAGGCAATATTCATCTTTATCGATCGCAGATTGTAAAAGATCCCGGGCAAATTTCATTTTTTCATCTCCCACCATTTTACCAAAATTAAAAGAGGAAGGCTTGTGCAAAAATTTTGCCATCAACACGATCATCATTTCCGCATCATCGTCCCAATGAATAAACTTCTCTTCCACATCACTCAAAAAATATTCATCGGGGATCATCAGGTCAGAAAAAATAAATTCAATAATATTCTTCTCCGATTTTTTATCACGGGAAGGTTCACTGATATATTGTTTGTACTCCGGTGAGGTGATGAGGCTAAAATAACTTCTTCGCACCAGTTCGCCATCTACCAGGTACTTGATTTTAAATTTTTCTACCGATTGCTGGAAAGAAGCATTTTCAATAATCGTCCAAAGTAATTCGTTACCGGCAATCTTGGTATTTACCCTCAGATCATTTTCTGTAGGCAAATGCTTTTGTGATTTTTGCAACGCGTCCTTTTCAGAATAACGCGCTACTTCCAATATATAATAAACGAGGAAAGTAAAAAGCTGCTGCGCATTTTCCAGATTCTTTTCGAGGATTTGTAAAGGCTCACCCGGACGGGTTTCTTTGTTCATGGTTTCAATACTGTAAAGCGTTTGCATCACTTTCACCCGGATATTTCTTCTGCTTAGCATTTTATAAGAACTTGATTTTCGGCTGCGAAGATAATACAGATAATTCAGAGTTCTGAGTTCTGAGTTTATAGAATGCCAGAGACGGTTTGAAGTTTTTTTTGCACCGGTTTTTTTATATGAAAGAATAAGGCACTATATCCTTACATTTATAGTTCATTACATTTATTAAATGGAAACCATTATTTTAAAACCACTGCAACATCGTGGGCAGGACTGTATCGGCATTTATTTTGAGAAGAATGCGGTTTTACAATCATTGATACAGAAACAAGCGCAAAGCAAATGGAGCAGGACGCATAAGTGTTGGTATGTGGCATTAGATGAAAAAAATTATCTGCAACTTACAAAAGTATTAAAAGGCAAAGCGGTTTTGCAAAATGATGAATTGAAAAAATATTTGTTAGAAAAGAAAAGCAATATAAAGTCAATCCAACTGCAACCAGCGAAGAGAGAAGCAACTTTGCCTCCTCAAAATATAAGAGTTGCGTCACCAAAGCAAAAAGAAGTAATTAGCAAAGAAAATCTGCATGAATTTACCGAATACAAAAACCGGTTATTATTAAAAGGATACAGCCCAAGCACGGTTCGCACTTATTGCAATGAGTTTCACATTTTCCTGGAAACATTAAAAAAGAATAATGCAAAAGAATTAACTCCACAGCAATTGCAACGCTATATATTATATTGTATTAATCAATTGAAGCTAAGTGAGAATACGGTGCACAGCAGAATGAATGCATTGAAGTTCTATTACGAGCAAATATTGAGTAAAGAAAAAATGTTTTTTGAAATACCAAGACCGAAGAGACCTTTATTACTTCCCAAGCTATTAAATGAAGTAGAATTAAGGAAACTATTTAATGCATTAACTAACAAGAAACACAAGGCCATGTTATTTACAGCTTACAGTGCAGGCCTGCGCGTGAGTGAAGTGGCAAATTTAAAGATTGCTGATATTGACAGCCAGAGAATGCAAATTTTTATCAAACGCGCAAAAGGAAAGAAAGACCGCTATGTGAATTTGAGTCCGATACTCCTTGATATTCTAAGAAACTACCATCAGGAATATTTACCAAAACCACAGGAATATTTATTTGAATCTGAACAAAGCTTTTCCGCCTATCCTACCCGAACTATTCAACAAATATTTTCCAATGCCAAAAATAAAGCCGGCATTAAAAAGGAAGTTGGCATCCATAGCTTGCGCCATAGTTTTGCCACTCATCTGTTAGAAAAAGGAACTGATATTAAATTTATAAAAGATTTGCTGGGCCATTTTAATATTAAAACGACGGAACGTTATTTACATGTGAGTAAAGAAAAATTAGTAAACATTGTGAGCCCGTTCGATGATTTGTGGAAGAAAGAAACAATTGAATGGTAATCGTTTAAAAATAACTGACTTATTGAGTAATATAAAGCAAAAAGAATGAAAGGAATCAACAAAGTAATATTGATAGGAAACACAGGCAAAGACCCGGAATATAAAACTCTTGAGGATGGAACGCCGGTAGCAAAACTAACGATTGCCACTACAGAAACTTACCGGTTAAAAAATGGGGAAACAAGTACTAATACAGAATGGCACCCGATAATAGTATGGCGAGGCCTTGCCATCCTGGCGAATAAATACATTCATAAAGGTAGC
>JBBQWJ010000144.1:0-8643 GCA_038210685.1 Chitinophagales bacterium
TATGAAACAGAAGGTAATGTAGAACAGCAGCAAACAAAGTTTGATGGAGAAAATGAAGTATTCAAAGAAAAGAAATGTATGTTTCTGCATACGGAAGAAAATTACCGGCGCTACAGAAACCTCGAAATATGCGTAGGTACTGAATTGCTTCAAACCAATAGTTCCATAAAAACAAATGTGGCCAACCTGACCAAATTGAATAGTGACCTCAATAAAGTACTAACAGATATTACCAAACAAATAAAAGATGCCAAAAGCAAATTTGCCGATTTGAAATCCGCTTCCTGTAAATTAGATGACAGCATCACGGATAAATGCAATGCTGCCCAATGGAAAGCACTTACAGGAAAGGTTTTGGAGAATTGCAACGAAGATCCCAAACAACCAATAGACCCATGTAAGAATACCGAATCGGAAATTAATAGTTTGATTTGTTTGCCCAAAGGATTGGGAAAAGATATAGATTATATTTTTCAATCCTCGGCGGACGTTACCGGCATCCAGATGTTTTCAAATATCGACACGCTTGATCCTTTGCAAAAAACATTATCTGACAAGTCGAATGATTTTGAAAAACTCATCAGTGATACCATGAAAACGCGAAAGAGTGACCTGGACAAATTGCAAACAGACCTTGTGGATTCTGTAAAAGCAATCACTCAATCTGCCATGGACCGCAACAGTATGCGCAGCACTTTTGAAGGCTATTATGATACTACTAAATTCCTGTGTTGCCCTCCCTGCGATTGCATCACTATTGCTCCAGCCAATACAGACAATACCGGAAAAGATAATTGTAAAGATGAATGCAATCCTCGCCTTCAGAATTGCGGAACTAAAATTTGTGGTATTTGCAAAGATGTACAAGTTACTTTTTGTTGCGATACACCAGACAACCCCGATAAAAAATGTGATTAAAAAATATTTCTAAAAAATTTAAAAAAAATATTATGCTCACAAAACATCATTATGACAACATCGTCGATGGTTGGGATAAAGATACCATCCTGGATTGCTGCAAAACGCAGGGCCCCGGCGACCCTACCTGTGTGGACTGTTGCTATGATACCTGGCAGGATGAACTGAAAATCATAACACAGAAATACAATAAGATTGTGGAACAGGCCACTCAATTGCAAAATAAATTAGTGTTGATTACTGATAGAAAAAAGAAATACAAGTCGTGGCTTGATGAAATAAACAATGCCCAGGATCTGGCGCTTGCCATATGCAACCAGCTTGAACTGATAGCCGTGCAGAGTGATAAGATCTGGTACAGCTCCTGCAAAGCGGTAGACGCAGTAGAAACACTTTTTTGCATGATTCGTGATTTCTTCATGCAAATCGATTTAATTAAAACGCAGTATGATGACATTCAAAATTGTATCACCAACAATACAGATCCTTCTTTGGTAAAAGGACAGGGTATTTTAAAGGCCCTTGATGACTACAAAGCCAAGCTGGATATCGTAATAAAACTAAGAGATGACATTATTAAGAACATGGTGGCTGCAATAAAGATTTCAAAACTCATAAGTAATAGTATTTCCACCAAAGATTGTAACGACAATTTTGATCCGTGTGCCAAAGACTCCAAACCATGCGCAGGTAATGATATTTTTTATGGATTTAAAACGGTGATATGCGAATGGTATAATGATTTTAAGTGCGATGTTCCCTGTGCAGAAAATGGAAATGGCAATACAAATACTGATACATCTACCTCCACCAATCAAACAAATACCAATACAATACAGGATGATTGTGGCGATGAAAATTGCGAATTGCTGCCCACTTTTGATTTTCCTATTTGTAACAATTCGTATAAAGCGTGCGTGCAGAAATGGCTGGCCGCAGATGAAACAGAATATACCGATTTAACCACCCAATTACAAAGTGCCAACAAAGAAAAAGAAGCCCTTACGGCTTGTAAAAACAGTTTGGTAAAAGCGATAAAAGCGGTTGACCCCCAAACCAGATGCAACTAAATTTTTAATCTTTAAAATTAAACAACATGCCAGATTTTAAATATCCTCTTCCAAAATTCCATTTCGAATTGGAATGGGGCGGAACAAGACTTGGTTTTACCGAAGTAACAGGCCTGGATTTTGAAACGGAAGTAATAGAATATCGCGAAGGAAACCTGCCGGCTTATAATAAAACCAAACAACCCGGGCTTACAAAATACACAGATGTAACCTTAAAGCGTGGCATCGTTCTGGACGATTTGGAATATTTTAACCAATGGGTGAAAACGGCCATGTTCCAGGAAAAAAAGGAAACTTACAGGCGCACGGTAACTATCAAACTTTTAAATGAAGAACACAAAGCTATTATCGTATGGACTTTGTCAAGAGCATGGCCTTCAAAAATTCAATCTACCGATTTAAAGGCTGATGGAAATGAAGTGGCTATTGAAACCTTGACTTTTGTTCATGAAGGCCTTACCATGGCCAAGCCCTGATCTTTTTCATTTTTAAAAGTAACCTCCGATGCCTGACATTTTATACCAGACAGTAAATTTTCATTTCAAGGTTGATTTCAATTTTGATGCCCAGGATAAAACTGACATCAGGTTTCAGTCTGTTACCGGACTGGATTCTACTTTAGATACGGAGCAAATAAAAGAGGGCGGCGAAAACCGGTTTGAACATGTATTGCCTGTTCGCAGAAAATATGGACCGCTTACTTTAAAGCGCGGGTTACTGAAGCCATCAGATTCAAGATTAACAAAGTGGCTAAAGCAGGCATTTGATGACGAAAAAGTAGTGCCTTTGGAAACGGTTACCATATCATTATTAGATGAACAACACAACGCCTTAATGCACTGGTCTGTAAATAATGTGTGGCCGAGAAGTTGGAAAATTGGAGAATTAAATGCAGAGCAAGGCGCAGTATTGATAGAAACGCTGGAGCTAAATTATAACCGGTTATTATTTGATAATCCCCAAACTAAATAACATGCCCATAGAAGTAAGAGAACTGGTAATAAAAGCCACAGTAGTGCAGGAAGGTACGGGAGGAGCGGTTTCTGCGCCATCGCAAAATACCAATAATAATGTGTCGTCCCGGGAAGAGATAATTACCGCCTGTGTAGAAAAAATTTTGGAAATATTAAAAGAAAAAAATGCCAGATAATTCAAAAGCACTTTCCAAGCTGATCATACATTCTTACAAAAAAAATGATTTTAAGGATGAGGATAAGAGTAAACTTTTTACTACGCCTATCAATCCGGAATCGTTTACAAAAAATTACAAGGTGGAATTGGATACAGCGCGCGGGCACGGACAGTCAACTACCAATCCGCAATACAAATCTTCAGCCCCGCAGCAATTGAGTATTGAATTTATCCTTGATGGAACGCAAACGCTGGAAGGCTATGTGGATGAATATAAAAAACTGGATGTGCATTCGCAATTACAAAAATTATTAGAATGTGTGTATGATATTGATGGAGAGATACACCGCCCCCGTTTTTTAAACGTGCAGTGGGGCTCAGAAATAGATTTTAATTGTGTGCTGTCAAGCCTTGATATAAATCATACATTATTTAATCCTGATGGATCGCCTTTAAGGGTGAAAATTAATGCGGCGTTTATACATTATGTATCGCCTGAAGAAAGGGCAAAAAGCAACGAAAACAAAAGCCCAGATCTTACCCATTACAGGAAAGTAAACGAAGGCGACCGGCTGGATTTGCTTACTTACAAGATTTATAATGATTCCAAATATTTTTTGCAAGTCGGAAAAGTAAACGGCTTGACAAGTCTAAGAAATTTAAAAGCCGGAATTCAACTTTATTTACCACCACTTGATAAATCTTAAAAGGATGCCCGATATTTTAATACCAAATGATTCCAAACACGATGTAGCTACCTATAAAATTACGGTGGATGGGATAGCGGTAGATCCTTCCATCCAACTTTTATCTCTTTCCATTTATAAAGAACTCAACAGGGTGTCTACAGCCTCAATGATTTTTCGTGATGGCGATGCTGCGCTGCAGACATTTACATTAAGCAACCAGGAAGTTTTTGTCCCGGGCAAAAAAATTGAAATCAGTATAGGCAGAGATAGCATCAACAAAAGTGCTTTTAAAGGAATTATTATTAAACATGCCATAAAAGTAAAAGCAAATGGCAATACGCAATTGCAGGTTGAATGTATGGATGAAGCCGTTAAAATGACGATAGGCAGGAAGAATCAATATTTCGAAAACGTGAAAGACAGCGATGTTTTTGATGATCTGATTTCAAAATATGGGATTGAGTCAGACCCGCAAACTACTTCTCTTAAGCACAAAGAACTGGTGCAGCACAACATTACTGATTGGGATTTTATGTTGCTGCGTGCGGAAGCCAATAGTATGTTAGTAAATGTAAATGATGGTACCATAAAAATTTCGAAACCGGAAATTCAAAAAGAAGTATTGCAGGTAAATTACGGTTCTTCCGTATTGGAATTTGAGGCGGAAATAGATGCACGCTACCAGTTTAAAAGCGTGAATGCCGAATCGTGGGATTACAGCAACCAGCAACTATTTAAAGCCGATACTTCTTCATCCGCGTTTGCAGAACAAGGCAATCTCACAGCGGAAGATATTGCAAAAGCTGTAAGCCCAGATAAATATGACATGCATCACAGTGGACACAAATTAGAACAGGAATTACAGGATTGGGTAGATGGAATTATGGTTCGCAGCCGCCTCGCCAAAATAAGGGGACGTGCGCGGTTTACTGGTTTTGCAGGTATAAGACCAGGTGATACAGTTTTGCTTTCAGGAGTAGGCGACCGTTTTAACGGAAAAGCTTTTGTGACTGCGGTAAGACAGGATATAGGAGATGGCACATGGGAAACGCAAATACAGTTTGGTCTTGATCCGCACAGCTATGCATTTATACATAATGACATAAACGATGCGCCCACCGCAGGATTGGCAGGTGGCATTCATGGTTTGCAAATAGGCGTGGTGGTGCAGTTGCAAAGCGACCCGGATGGGCAGGATAGAATTCGTGTACGCATTCCCGTTATAGATGGCAATGCCCAGGGAATATGGACGCGTGTGGCAAGCCTCGATGCAGGCAATGACCGTGGCGCTTTCTTTATGCCCGAAGTAGGCGATGAAGTGATTGTTGGTTTTATCAATGACGACCCCAACGATCCCGTGGTGCTGGGTATGCTTCACAGCAGCAATAAACCCGCGCCAATAACGCCGCAGGATGCCAACAATGAAAAGGGTTTCACTACGAGGAGCAAAATGCACCTGAGTTTTAATGATGATACAAAAACGATAGTGATTGACACACCTGCAGGCAACAGTATTACCATAGATGAACAGAGCATGAAAATTGAAATTAAAGATCAGAGTCAAAATAAAATTACGATGGAAACATCAGGAATAACGTTGGAAAGCCCCGCCAATATTGACATTAAAGCCGGGGCTGTATTAACGTTGGCAGGCGGTGCTTCTCTTTCAATTGGTGCTCCATCGCTTTCTGTAAAAGCAGATGCAGATGTAAGTATCCAAGGGGCTGTCGCCAAGTTGGCTTCATCAGGAATTACCGAAATAAATGGATCTATTGTGAAAATAAATTAGGAGGATGAACGCGTAAAGCAGAAAACGAAAGGCTGAAAGCAAGAATTGGTTTTGTAGTAAACAAATAAATAATGAAAATTTTTATTCCTGGTAACAAGCATTCTCATACCTGGCAATTTGAGCCAAAAAAGAGAATGAACGGGACTCAGGGAAAACGAAGTTTTGCAAAGAACAATCATGATAAAGATGGATGGGCTATTTGCTTTCTGCCAACTACTTACTTCTAAATTAAAAAATATGCCATCAGCAGCACGAATAACGGATATGCATACCTGCCCTTTGGCAACACCCAATCCGCACGTAGGCGGTCCGGTGAGCGGACCTTGTGTCCCTACGGTTTTAATTGGCAGTTTACCTGCCGCAGTAGTTGGCGATTTATGTGTTTGCGCCGGGCCACCTGATGTAATTGTGAAAGGCTCAACCACTGTTTTTATAGGAGGAAGGCCTGCAGCACGGCAGGGAGATTTAACAGCGCACGGAGGAGTAATAGTTGGCGGTTTACCAACTGTTCAAATCGGCGGATAAAAGAATAGCAAACAAACAAAAAATGGAGATTTTTATTTTAGTAACGAACAGTCAAAAACCGGAATGGAAGATCTGCGCAAGCAAAGAAATTAAAAATTTTCAGATGGCGCGTGTCCCTCTTTTTCGGAAAGGAGTTGGGGTGAGACTCAAAAAATCAGTTGCAATAAAAATTAAAAAACATGAATACATCTTTTAATTCTTTTCTTGGAACAGGTTGGGCATTCCCGGTAGAATTTGATGCGAATGCCGGCACGGTAGAATTGGTAAGCGACTACCAGGATATTGAAGAAAGCCTGAATATCCTGCTTTCTACAAGCCTTGGCGAGCGGGTGATGCAGCCGGATTATGGTTGCAACCTTAACGATTATATGTTTGATTCGCTGAACAGCACTTTAATAGGAATTATCAAGCATCATGTTGAAAATTCGATCCTGTATTATGAACCAAGAATTGTAGCAGAGAAGGTAGAGGTAACTTCACAAGATTCATCAGATCTTATCGAAGGAAAATTTACAATTTCAGTTACCTACTCTATTCCTCAAACTAATTCAAGGTTCAATTATGTGTATGATTATTATTTGAACGAAGCATCAAAACCGGTTTGAATATGCGAAAAGAAATTCGTGTCAATTAGTGTAATTCGTGGCCATAAAAAATAAAAAATAATGTACGATTGTAATTGTCTCATACATCCTTTTCAAAATGACCCAGGCACCAGCCAGAGCCAGCGGGTAATGGATGATTTGCTATCGGGCGCTGCTAAAATTGATGCAAGGGATTTAGCTGATCTCCTGGACTATTTTATGCAACTGTCGCGACATATTAATTTCTATGACACTCAATTATCTGTAAGTGACTGGCAATCCTTTTTTACAAAAAGTATCCCTTTCACACTGGCTTCGGTTATTAAAACACTTTCGGCAGAAATAGAACAGAACTTTTCTTTTTACAATTCTCTTTTTACAAAAAAACCGTCCTCAACAGGATTGCAATTACAGGCCTATTTTATTTATTATCGTTTTATCAATAAAATAAACAACTGGTATTTATCAGTAAAAGACAGCGGCGTTCCTATTGAAAGTTTTCTTGAAATATTGATTAAAGGCAAACTCCAGCAACCGTTGAAATTATTTATTGGATATACAAATGCGGCAGTAAAATGGTATGGAATTAAGAAGATAGATTTTTCAAAATTAGATATGGATGTATGGAATTTGCAGGTTACCGATTTATATGTTATTGACAATACATTTAAAACCGGCGCTTACAGCAAGCTTCAGCAAATCAATAATTTATTCCAAAAGTTTAAAACAATTTCTTCTCCATTTTTCGATTCCGTTAAATTAATAAGCGCCGAAGCAGAAAAAAACCTTGAGCCGAGCCTGCTTCCTTTAAAAGAAGAACTGCAAAAAACACATCCGCCACACCTCGGCTTGTTATTCGCATTCTTAAATATCTTCCGGCAGTTGCAGGATGACCTAAATGGCTACACGCGGAAGCATCTTGACTTTTTTTATAAAGATGTGTTACAAATAAAATCACGCGATGCGATTGCTGACAAAACGCATATCATTTTTGAAATTCAAAAACAGCTTGAAAAATATTTAATTAAAAAAGGAATTTTTGTTAAGGATGGCAAAGACAATAATAAACAACAAATACTTTTTTCCCTGGATGATGATATGGTAGTGAATAAAACGGAAGTTACGGATACCAAGACCTTATTTCTAAATAATCAAATGGCTTTGGAACAAACTTACCTTGAAGGGGTTTACATTGCCAATGATGCCACTAAAGCTGATGGGATTACGAAAGATTTTATTGACGGACAGCCTAAAAATTTTCCTACCCTTGGATCGAAACTCAGTAAATACGCTGACCCTGAAACAAAAATAATTAAGCCGTATCTCAATGCGAGCCTGGGCTTCATGCTTGCTTCGCCAGTGTTATATTTGAAAGAAGGAACACGGACTGTAAACATTTCGCTCGCTTGCAGCCTAAAAGATTCAATATGTACTGACATTGGAAACGAGATTATAAAAGCATCCAAAGATTGTTGTGATGAAAGGGCCGCAGGAGACAGCGCTGCAGATACAACCAATCAATACCCTGACTTTATAAGCGCGGAAATCATTTTTTCAGAAATTAAAAATAATATTTCTAAAAAATATATTTACGTAAGTGAAGATATTTTCAAAACCGCTCTCAGCAGCGGCTTGCAGGATAATTTTATTCAGCAGATACGCGATCAATATTTACAGGCGCAAAAACTTTTTGAACCCTGCTATTGTGATATGCCTGATTATGAAACCGAGACCTCCGTATTTACTGATGATTGGAACGCGTTTATCAACACACTCGTTACAGATCCTAATATTAAAAAATTAATCCATGAAATTTTTAAACCTGAAACCATATTAAATGTATTGTTCAGTGGTGAAAAAGATTGGTTGCAACCGGCAGATTGCAATATCTCTCTAAGCAATTTATCGGGAGGTAATTTTAAATTAGACATAAGCGC
>JBBQWJ010000145.1:0-8626 GCA_038210685.1 Chitinophagales bacterium
AAAAGTTCTTTCGAGTTCCCTACGTCAATTATTTTTCCTTTGTCAACTGCTACTGCCTCTGCTTTTGAGAAGATTTCATCAACGGTATACACTGTAACATTATAAATCAGCAGGTCAATTTTTTGTTTTGATTTCATAGAAGTTAAAGAGTGAGTCAAGTGATTTTTTAAAAAATGAAATTACGTTTTTATGATTTGAAATGTTGGAATCACAAAAACATCTATTGTTTTAATTATCTTGTGGACAAAAGCTTGCTATGAAAAAGGAATGGTTCCTTTTGATTTTATTTAAAAAAATTATTGCCACTTTTTTTGCATTATTCAGTGGCTGCGTTCTGTTTGCCCAATTGCCCACCAACGGCCTTGATGTAAAGCATTACACTTTCAATATTAAATTAAATGACAGTAATAATATCATTAAAGGAGAAGCAGATATTACTACCGGTTTTTTAAAACCCGAAAAGATAGTATCACTCGATCTGGTAAATAAAAACGAAGAAGGTAAAGGCATGACCGTAATAACTGTTACAAAAAACGGAAAGGCTATAAAATTTAAACAGGATGCTGAGCATCTTATTATTGAGGACAATGGAAATCAAGGAGAAGAAAACCGTTATTTGATAAGCTATGAAGGCATACCCGCGGATGGTTTGATCATCAGTAATAACATTTTCGGGCAGCGTACTTTTTTTGGAGACAACTGGCCAAATCGTGCCCACAACTGGCTACCGTGCAATGACCATCTGTCTGATAAAGCGACGGTCGATTTTCTTGTTACCGCTCCCAATCATTACCAGGTAATTTCCAACGGCAGAATTGTAGAGGAAACCAATTTGCCTCACGATTTAAAACTTACCCATTGGAAAGAAGATGTGCCTTTACCTACCAAAATAATGGTGATTGGTGTAACAGAATTTGCTGTAAATAATTTAGAAAATGTAGAAGGGGTACCGGTTTCAAGCTGGGTGTATCCTCAGGATCGTGAAACGGGGTTTACACATTATGCAATAGCCAAAGATATTTTGAAGTGGTTCATCGATCATATTGCTCCTTATCCTTTTGAGAAACTGGCTAATGTACAATCTACCACGATCTTTGGGGGAATGGAGAATGCCGGCTGTATTTTTTATTACGAAAAATCAGTGGATTCAAAAGCCGTTGAAAGTTTGCTTACACATGAAATTGCGCACCAATGGTTCGGCGACAATGTAACCGAAAAAGACTGGCCTCACCTATGGCTGAGCGAAGGGTTTGCTACTTACATGACTGATCTTTATTTGGAAAATAAATATGGAGAAGATTCTTTGAAAGATCTTTTAAGAACACAGCGAAGGGAAGTTATCAGCTATTCTGAAAATCATAAAACCCCGGTGGTTGATACTTCAGAAAGTAAACACCTGATGAATTTACTGAATAACAACAGTTACCAGAAAGGCGCGTGGGTACTTCATATGCTGCGAAGAAAGGTGGGTGATAGTTTGTTCTGGAAAGGAATTCGTACTTATTATAAAACCTATGCAGGGCATAACGCGAACACCACTGATCTTGAAAAGGTTTTTGAAAAAGTAAGTCAGCAAAACCTGCAAACATTTTTTAAACAGTGGCTTTTTACCGCTGGGCAACCCATGCTTAAGGTTGACTGGAAATATGATCCATCAAAAAAATCAGTATCAATAAAAATAGAACAGATGCAAACGGATCTTTTTCAATTCCCATTGCAGGTAATCTTTACGGACGGGAAGAAAAGCGTGACGAAAACGATTGATGTGAAAGAAAAGATTACAGAGGATAAAATTTCATTGCCTTTTAAGGCAATGAACATTATCATTGATCCCAATGTGGATTTGCTATTTGCTTTACAGTGAACGAAGAAAGAGTAAAGATTTTAATTTTTGAAAAAACCTTCTTCAATCCAGTATCACAACCCAATAAAAGCAGTTTTTTCGCAGGATTATTTTTAATGCCACATCGCAAAGAAGTATTTCATAAGTTTATTAATTAACCACCAATACCGGGATTTTAATTTTGTGCCTTAGCGCATCAACAGTGCTGCCGTAGAGAAGATCTTTAAAACCTTTATGGCCATGCGCGCCCATTATCAGGAGGTCGATATCCTGCTCTGTTATGATCTTAGACATTTCAGTTGCCGGATTTCCAAACCCGATCTGTGTATCCGCTTTATACTCCATTTGTTCCAGTATTTGCTTGTATTGTGTAAGGTTATTGTTATCCAACTGTGTTTCATAATCCATAGCGTTCGTACCAAGATAGCGCGCAGCAGCACTTTCTACTACATGAATAAAAGTGTAGGAGGCTGCTTTGCCGCCGATCATTATTGCGTTTTGAATAACCTTTTCATCTTTACCACTGAAGTCGATAGCAATACCAACATGCTTATATTTAATTAATGTTTTTTCCAGCAGTTGTTCGGCGTAGCCATGTGGTAGTTGTCTTTTTTGTTTGGAAGCCTTCGAAATAAAAGGATGAATAAAAACATACAAGAGAAGCCCAAGGCAGGCGATGGCAATAGGTATTACAATCACGTAAATCCAAAATTTATTAGAGCCGGCACCATGTATCCAATCATTGATTTGCTGTATCACCAATTGAATATTTAAATAAACAATGATGGCAGCACTCAGCCACGCTAAAATTTTCACCCAAAGTTTGATGGTGAATTCTTTCATGAATCTTCTTTGAGAAGTAAAATGAATTAGCGGTATAACGGCAAAGCCTAATTGTAAACTTAAAACCACCTGGCTCAAAACAAGAAGGCTTCCCAGTGCGTCTGACCCAAAATAAATTATGGTAAAAAGAGCAGGAATTATAGCGAGTGCCCTTGTAATTAATCGTCTAAGCCATGGGCGGATCCTGATATTTAAATGTCCTTCCATTACAATTTGACCCGCTAAAGTGCCCGTTATTGTTGAGCTTTGCCCCGAAGCAATCAATGCAATGGCAAAAAATGTAGGTGCGGTTTTTCCAAATAATTTTTTCAGTAAAACTGAGGCATCCTGAATTTCAGCAATATGAAAATATCCGTTTACATAAAAAGCAGCGGCCGCTAAAACCAGGATTGCAGCGTTGACAAAAAAAGCAAGATTTAGGGCAATAGTGGTATCCAATAAATTGAATCTAATGGCTTTTTTCATTCCGGCTGGTGTGCGTTCAAATTTTCTAGTCTGCACTAAAGATGAATGCAAATACAAATTGTGTGGCATCACCGTAGCGCCAATAATGCCGATGGCAATATATAATGATGTCCCGCTTAACTTTGAGGGAGCAAATCCTTTTAGCACATCGCTATAAACAGGAGAAACGATAAACATTTCTATTAAAAAAGAAATCCCGATAATCGCTACCAGGGCGATAATAAAAGCCTCTAAAACGCGCATGCCTCTATTAAGCAAAAGAAGCAGTAGTAAAGTATCCAGGGCGGTAAGGCAAATTCCCCAGATAAGTGGAAGGCCAAATAATAAATTAAGGCCAATGGCCATCCCTACAATTTCTGCAAGGTCGCACGCCGCAATGGCAATTTCAGCAAGGAGGTATAAAGGTATGTTTGCCCACTTTGGATAAGTATTTTTTGAAGCCTGCGCAAGGTCCATACCTCTTACGATACCGAGCCTGGCGCTAAGTGATTGTAAAAGCAAGGCAATAAGGTTTGACATCAGTAATACCCAGATCAACTTGTATCCAAAAGCTGACCCACCTGCAATGTCCGTAGCCCAGTTACCGGGATCCATATAGCCTACACTCACCAGGTAAGCGGGCCCGAGAAAGGCCATAATGCCGCGCCATCCCTTCTTTTGTGTTATTACTGATGAATGAACTTCATGCAAAGAATGCAAATCGCTATTTCTCATAATGCCGGAGACATTTAAAAATTTTCTTTTAAAGAAGATAAATAAGTGAAAACAATCAACTTTATAGCACGAAAGTATAAAGTTAGATTAATCTAACAAAATTTATTATTTAACCTAATAGCTTTTATTAAATAAGTAAAATTTATTATTAGCTTTGTCTTATGAACTCATTGACTGAAGAGAATTATCTAAAAGCATTATTCAATATTGCCAATAAAGCAGGCGAAGTAAATGTCGCGGAATTATCGAAAACCCTCGACCTGAAAATGCCTACTGTAACGAATATGATGAAAAAGCTCTCGTCAAAAAAACTGGTTCATTACGAAAGTTATAAGCCGCTGAGGCTTACAGAAAAAGGGAAAAAAGAAGCCGGACTTATCATAAGAAAACACCGTCTTACAGAAATGTTTTTGGTTGATAAGATGAAGTTTGGTTGGGAAGATGTACATGATATTGCCGAGCAGATTGAACATATTCAATCTCCTGTTTTTTTTGAGAAGATGGATGAATTGCTGGATTTTCCTAAACTGGATCCGCATGGATCGCCCATACCTGACAGGAATGGAAAAATAGAATGGAAAGACTACAATAAATTAAGTGATTGTGCGGTGGGTGAAACAGTAAAACTGGCTGCTGTTATTAATACTTCATCAGAGTTTCTAAAATTTTTAAACGTTCGTGGAATGCGGTTGGGTTTGAAAATTAAAATAAAAGCGATAGAACCGTTTGATAAATCGATAGTGGTGAGTTATGGAAAAAGGCAGGAAGAAACTTTAAGCAATGTGGCCTGCGAAAGATTGCTTGTTGAAAAGGAGAAATGATGTGTTTCCAGTTACTTTATAAAGAAGAACCTGCAGAAATTACAGTAAACGAATAAATTCAGACGATTTTTATTTAAGAGAAATTTTCTCTACCATTTTCCCAATGCAAACCGAAAGGATCACAAAGTCTTCCTAATCGCTATTCTTACTCTTCGCCAAGAGGGAAGATCAAAGCAGCGCCTTCTTTAATTGCCTGTTCAAAAATGAGATCAGGATTTTCCACTACCCAAAGGATTTTAATGAATTTAGGCGTTATATTTTCAGGTTGTTTTTCTCCTGAGCCAGATGAATGTCCGCTAATCCAAAATTCCGCATCATCAATACAAAGCCTTAATACTAAACCGCCATCCGGCGATTCCTGCGATACGTTTCTTTCGCTCCAATGCCTTTCTATAAAAGTTTCCGGCTTTAGCGTTGTTGTTTACAGCAACCCACGGTTGCATGGATGTTTTCATTTTGGTTTACTTTTTTTCTTTGATGATTTAGCTATCTCATTATAATCTAAACAGAGATTAACCCAATATTCAAAGTCCTTTTTTAATTTATAACCAATGGGATTGGCGTAACAATAGCCTTTGTATTCTTTTCCTTTCATTATCATTGCTTGAAAGCCGTTTTTTTCAGCAACCTCTTCATGTTTTTCCGGATCAAAACGGCACATGAGATTTTCACCACTTACGCTCACACACATTTTGTTGTTTACCATAAAAGTGAGCCCACGAAACATTTTCTTTTCTTCAATTCTTAGTTCAGGAAATTGAACGAGATATTCCCTTATTCTATCTGCCACTTTTAAATTGTAAGACATAGGAAATAATTATTATAGAATCTGTAAATAATTAGTAACTATTCTAAAAATACAGTAAACCAACAAATTCAAGAGATTTTTATTTTGGTGAATGGTGAAATAGTGAATGGTGAATCGCGTATACTCTTTACCGTTATGGTGAAATATTACGACTGGATGTCTATAATTCTGTGGCATAAGATTACATTTGTTAAACAATTATCAAAAACATTTTTTTTATTATTTGCTAATCATGAACAAATTTCAACGATCCACATTTACTACCACAAGTACAATTATTTTTCTCTTTATTGCAGGCTTTGCCGGCCAAACGGTATTTGCGCAATCCGATTCTGCAACGGTGGTCAATGCCAAATGGGAAGTGATAAAAGTGGCTCCTGGCGTTGTGCTGAAGCATTACAGTTTCGAGGACAGTTCTTTGTTCCAATCCAATCAAAACATTAGCATTCTGGAAGTAAAATTGAATCATAAAAACAGGGCAGATCTGGGTTACGATGCCCATCAATTAAAACCTACTTCCGAATATGCGAAGCAAAAAAATGCTATTGCCGCAATCAACGGCACCTTCTTCAATATGAAAGAAGGTGGTTCTGAAGATTATATCCGCTCTGACGGTAAGACCATCAATGAAACAGAAATGCGGGCCAGGGGCAAGCGCTCTTTTCACCAGGTAAATGCCATTGTCATCAATCCTAAAAAAGTGGCTATCGCCCGTTGGGACAGTACTGCTAATTGGGAAGATCATCTGGCCGGTGAGGACGTGATGGTATCGGGGCCGCTGCTGATTTACCATCATCACATAATATCATGGCCATCGAAAGAAGGTTTTTTTGGACGTAATCCACGCTCTGTTTTAGGCCTCAGGAAAAAATGGCTCTACCTGGTTGCGGTGGATGGAAGGAACAATAAAGCCGCCGGTATGAGCATTGATGAACTTACATTATTGATGCATTGGTTAAAAATGGATGATGCGATCAACCTTGATGGTGGCGGATCTACTACTTTGTGGGTGAAAAACTTTCCTTATGGAGGTGTGGTTAATCACCCTTCAGATAATCGAAAATGGATGCACAGTGATGCGTACAAACCAGGAATGGACCTGGACAACCTGCCTGCTAATACCAACAAGTGGGACCATACCGGCGAACGCCCGGTGGCTAATGTTATATTGATAGAAAGAAAAGGAGTGAAGAAGAAATGATCTCTTCGGTGAACACAGTGTAGTTGGCATCCATGAGGAAAGAAACTTGTAATTTGGCGTTTATTTTTCGGTTATTCTTTATCATTAACTGGTAATATACTTTATTGGGTCCTATTGTTACAGTAAAACGAGGAAATACTGTGAATTTTTATTTAATGGTTGAGATCAATCAAAACAAAATTCCTTTTACCGTATTTTATAGGAAGCCGAAGGCAAAAACTCTTATACAACTTCAGCATGTTCTTTTTAAGCTAATTACCGTTGAACCGCCCATGCAAGGCCATCAGGGCCACCACCAACATCAATGTGGACATCAAATCCTTCAGCGTCTTTTGCTGTAGGAATAATTGTTTGTTCCCAATTTTTTTGCGGTTATCTGCCAGGTGGAAGAGGCCTGCTTTCTCCTGGCTTAATGCTTACCGGTGGTTTCATAACAGGTGGCGGCGGGCCCGGCGCCATCAGTGTATCTAAAAAAACCGTATTAACGGGGCTTTGGTCTTTTCAGAGGAAAGCATTTTGTTATTGTATTTCACTTAAAACCATAAACCAAATCACAAATACCATTTGCCTAATTGCAATTTAAAACATGAATCTGTGTAAATTTTGAACTTTCTAAAAAATGCCAACCTTACGTTTATCCATTTTCAGAAGGCGGATTCAGATTATCATTAAGTGGTTCCTTATCTTTTTTAAATTCCAGTTTTCCAAACTTCCAGGTAAAATTTAGGCCGATGGATCGAAAAGGAATTCTTCGTGTTCGGTCGATATTAAAATTGGGTCCAAAGGATTTCATTTTCAGCACAAGGTATTTATTGAAAGGATTAGAGGCCGTGAGGGCAAGGCTTCCTTTTTTATTCCAGAATTGTTTGCGGATAGCAAGGCTGTAACTGGTAAATGATGGATCAGTTCCCTGTGCCTGGTGTGTGGTAGAGCGGAAGTTTCCAAAAAATTCTGCTACCAGAGTTTTTGAAAACTGGTAATCCGCATTCATATTTATGCGGTAATTGAAACTGCTGTAATCATATCCTTTATCGATTATATTGATTGTATGCCTTTCAAAGAAAAATGCATTGGTTCTTATATCCAGTTTTGAAAAGAACTTGGCAGAAGCAAACAAATTAAGTCCAAAATTATTTTCACGCCCGATGTTCTGCTGGGTGTTTACTGCCACATCTTTGTAGGTAGTATCACCCACCTGGTATGACGGATAATACACGATATAATCCTGTATGTCATGATCATTGATGCGGTAGAATAAATTTGCCATAAATGAGCCGATCTTATCAAGATCAATGCTATAACCCAATTCATACCTTTTGCCGATCTCCGGGGAAAGATGTGTGTTACCGGTGGATAAATTTTTCGGATCAGAAGTATTGATAAACGGGTTAAGATCCCTGTAATCGGGCCGTTCGATCCTCTTGGTATAACTCAGTTTTATTTGTGAATTGTCGTTTATTTTTTTGGAGAAAAAGATGGAAGGCACAAAGGTATTGTAGCCCGGAACTCTTTCCTGTTGCTGCGCATCAGAATAATAGGAATTGATCTGTGTCCGTTCGTAGCGCTCACCAATCTTTGCATCAAATAATTTAAAGACGGGGAAAGTGAGTTCACTATAAAATGCATACACCTTTTGATGATAGGCAAGGTTGTCGGATAAATAATTATCAGTCAAATAATTTCCTGAACCATTTAATTTCAATACCTGTGAATTGCTGGTGATATCATAAAAGCCCAGTTTACTTCCCACCCCCAAAAGAATATTCTTTTTAAGAGGTTGGGTGTAATCCGCCCTTAACTCAGTTTCATTTTCGGTGCCCGGATTGTTTGCCCGGGTGCTGTAAAAAAGTGAATCCTGCGGAAGGAGATATTGATAAATATTATCGTGGATAGTCCGGTTACCCCGGCTTGAATTAACGGCAAGATCTAAT
>JBBQWJ010000146.1:0-8620 GCA_038210685.1 Chitinophagales bacterium
TAAAGAAGTTCCGGAACCTTTGGGTGCTACTAAAAATACATCTACATCTTTTGGAGGAATAATTCCTGTCTGATCGTTATAAGTAATTCCAAAACCATGAGAAAAGTACAATGCTTTTCCGGGCGTTAAATGTTTTTTTACGGTTGGCCACATTGCAATTTGTGCAGCATCGCTTAGCAAATAGCAAATGATCGTTCCTTTTTCCAAAGCTTCTTCTATTTCAAACAAAGTTTTTCCTTCTACAAATCCATCCTGGATTGCTTTATCCCAGCTTTTGGAATTTTTTCTTTGACCAACAATTACGTTGATGCCATTGTCACGCTGATTCAAAGCCTGGCCTGGTCCCTGGACACCGTAACCGATTACGGCTACTACTTCATCTTTCAATATTTCCTGTGCTTTTGACAGAGGAAATTCTTCCCGTGTTACTACTTTTTCGTCTGTTCCTGCAAAATTTAATGTCGCCATGTTTTTTGTTTTTGTAAATTATAAATCCTGTTTTTGTGTTTGTTTACTGTTATTGATAACGTGAAAAAATGTATGTCATCAATCCCTATTAAAATTATTTATTCAACTTCATTAATTTCTAAAATAGAACTGGTAAGTGCTCCATTTAAATACCAGCCCAGCCCTTCTTTCATCAAAAAATCGCCGGTATAAATTTTACCACTTTCGCGAAATGAATTCCGTTTGCCCTCTTCCACATTAATTTCTTTTACAACATATTTTTTATCGGGGTTTAAACCATTCAAAATTATATTTTGATAGGTATCTCCATGATGTATATTCATATTATAATCGAACACGACTGCCTTTTTTCTACTGCTGTCAACATACATCAAGGCTGCAATGCTGCTATGATAGGGTGCGATAAGCCGATACAAAGAACCGTAATTTAAAACATCCTGCAACCTTTTATAATTATCAACCGCATTTCTGCAAAATTCAATTTCTTTCTCAGTTAGATTGTTTACGTTGATATCGAAACCAAGTTTGCCTTGCATGGCAACATCAATTTTAAACTTTAAACTTTCTTTGCCCCAATTGGTAACATGGTCACATATTGTAGCTGGTGGAAAGAAATAAGAATAACCCCATTGAATAAAAATTCTTTCCACAGGGTCAGTATTATCGCTTGGCCAAAATTCATTAAAATATTTTAATGAACCATATTCTGCACGACCACCGCCTCCGGAACATAACATCATTTCAAGCTTAGGGAATTCTTTTCTGATACGTTCCATTACGTTATACAATCCTTTTGTATAATCAACATATAGTGCTTGTTGATTATTGCCAAGATAATTACTGTAAGTGTTTGTCATAAACCGATTGCAGTCCCATTTAATATAAGCAATTCCCGGATTGTCTGTTAGCAGGTTGTGCAATACACCATGAACGAAATCCTGAACTTTAGGATTGGTAAGGTCAAGCACCAATTGGTTGCGTGAAAGATCTATCGGACGGTTAGGTAATTTTAAAACCCATTCAGGGTGTTGCTCATACAATTCACTTTTAGGATTTACCATTTCAGGCTCTACCCAAATACCAAAATGAACGCCTTTTTTTTCTGCCTGCTTTACGAGGTATTCAATTCCATCAGGCAATATTTTCTTATTCGCTTGCCAATCGCCAAGCCCTGCTGTGTCACCATGTCGGGGATGCTTATTTCCAAACCAACCATCATCTAATAAAAAAACATCAACACCTATTTTCTTTGCACCATCAAATAATTTTACCAAAGTATCCTGGGTAAAATTAAAAAAAGTCGTTTCCCAATTATTGAGCAGGGTTTGTCGTTTCTGATGGCCATTCCAGACGCCGTAATTCAATGCCCATTCATGAAGGTTGCGGCTCGCTTGTCCTTTACCATTGGTTGACCAGGTAAAAATAAAATGTGGTGTATTAAATATTTCCTTTGGCTTGAGTGCATAAGCTGAAGCATATGAATTTATGCCGGGAATTATTTTTAGTGAATTGCCTGCATGCCCGTTTGATCTGATATTTTCAAACTGGAGATTAAAATTACCACTCCATGCCAAAGAGCCTGCAAAAACATCGCCTTCATTTTCATTAGCAGGTTTGTTGGGCGAAATCATAAAGGAAGGTACTTCGAAATTAGTGGCTCTTGTGCCAAGTTTAGATTGAATATTGTAAATTCCTTCAGGCAATTTTGTTTCTTCAAATTGCATTTCACTGGCCCAATCCCCGTAAAAATGAGAAATATAAAAATTATTATCGTGAAGTGTGACAAATGAAGAAGCATATCGATTAAGCGTAACCGCAGATTTTTCTTCATGCTGTATTGTTACCCACTCTTCTATAACATTCTCTTTTTGATAAGATTTAAAATTTAATGTTACGTAAAAAGGATATACCGGATCTTTTAGTTTGATGTGAGTAACGGAAACATCGTCATTTTCCTGTTCTACAGTTGATTCAACAAAATTAAGTTCCAACGAAGGATTGCCATCTGCATGTGTAACTTGTAAAGCAGGCTCAAAAACATAACTCATTCCACCACCCGGAAATCCAGGGTTACCATAGGATGGTAGGGCTTTATAATCTAAAGAGTCAGGATTATTAGCAGCGTCGAGTTTGGACCCAAACCATGATTGCTGTAATTGATGATTCCGATCCACCTTAAAAATCAATGACGTATTCCCTGTGCTAATAGTAATGGTTTGTGCGTAAATGTTTGGAAAAAAACAAAAACATCCGGCAACGCTAATTAAAATTTTAACTATAGAATTCTTCATTTTTCTTCACCTGATTTTTAGTTAAAAATTATTTCATTATTTTTTATAATTAGAAATTCTTAAAACCGGAATTACTTTTTCATCTTTCATTTGATTTGGATTGCTTTACATAGTAAATACTTCACTCTGTTTATCTAAATATTCGTTCTCAATTACTTCCTTTCCCGGTTCTCTGTGTTCAAACTCTTTTACTTTGGAATGGAAACCTTCACTTTCTTTAATAATGGCCACGCGTGCGCTTCTTACAAATTCGATTAATCCATAAGGTTCAAGCGCTGCTATCAATTTATCCGTTTCTTCACGATGTCCTGTAGTTTCAAAAACGGTATAATCTTTCCGTATAGCCACTACTCTTGCACCAAACTGGTGAAGCAATCTTTCTACTTTCGCTTTTTCCATAATTACATCCGTAGGTACTTTGTATAAAGCCATTTCCTGCCAAATGATTTCGTCATTGGTATTATAATAAGCTTTTAAAACATCTACTTGTTTTTCAATTTGTCTTACTAATTTTTTCATGATCTCTTCTGTTTCTTCGATCACAATATTAAAGCGATGAATGCCCGGTACTTCAGAAGGAGAAGTGTTGAGATTATGAACATTAATTTTTCTTCGTGAGAAAATGATCGATATCCTGTTAAGAATTCCAATCTGGTTTTCGGTGTAAACAGTAATCGTATATTCTTGTTTACCTGTTGCAGTAAACGAGGAATTATTTGAGTTTTTTATTTCGGTTGTGTTCATAATTTTAATTTTTTTCAAAGAAAAGATTTAAGATAAACGGATCTCAGAAACGCTGCAACCTTGCGGAACCATGGGAAACACATTATGTTCTTTGCCAACCATTATTTCCAAAAGGTGTGCTCCGTCTGTATCAAGCATTTTTTTCAAAGCATTTTTTAAATGTTTTCTTTCTGAGACTTTTTGCCCTGGAATATGGTAGGCATTTGCGAGCGCAACATAATCAGGACTTTGAATATCTGTAAATGAATATCTTCTTTCATTAAATAATTCCTGCCACTGGCGCACCATACCAAGGAATTCATTGTTAAGAATTACAATTTTTACATTCACGTTATTTTGCATAATGGTACCTAATTCCTGCAATGTCATTTGAAAACCGCCGTCACCAATTACCGCAATTACAGTTCTTTGCGGAGCGCCAAATTTAGCGCCGATAGCTGCCGGCAAACCAAAACCCATCGTACCAAGTCCACCGGAAGTAACATTGCTTCTTGATTGCTTAAATTTTGCATAACGACAGGCTACCATCTGGTGCTGGCCTACATCAGAAACAATCACCGCTTTTCCATCAGTGAGTTCATTTAAAAGATTGATCACTTCTCCCATTGAAAGTGAATCTGAAGTAGGAGTGAGGTCCTTTTTAAAACAAGCTTCGGTTTCTTTTTGTTTATAGTCTTCAAATTTTTGCAACCATTGCTCATGAGATCTTTTATCAATCTTTTTAGTAAGTAAAGGCAACGTTTCTTTGCAATCTCCCCAAACCGCTACAGTTGTTTTTACATTTTTATCTATCTCTGAAGGATCAATATCAAGATGAATAATTTTAGCCTGTTTGGCATATTTATCTAGCCTGCCGGTAACACGATCATCAAAGCGCATGCCTACAGCGATTAACACATCACATTCATTAGTGAGCACATTCGGGCCGTAATTTCCATGCATGCCCAACATGCCTACATTCAATGGATGATCGGTTGAAAGTGCGCTTAATCCAAGGATGGTCCATGCTGCGGGAAGATTTCCTTTTTCAATAAAATTTTTAAATTCCTGTTCTGCACTTCCAAGGATAACACCCTGGCCAAAGATTACAAAAGGTTTTTTTGCTTCATTAATTAATTGGGCTGCCTCATCAATATATTCTTCGCGCACGATTGGCTTGGGACGATAACTGCGTATATGGTTGCACGTTGTATATTTTTCAAAGTCAAACTTTTGCAATTGTGCATTCTTGGTAATATCGATTAATACAGGGCCTGGCCTTCCGCTTTGAGCGATATAAAATGCTTTTGCCATAACAGAAGGGATTTCAGTAGCATCCGTAATTTGGTAATTCCATTTCGTAACAGGTGTGGTAATATTTACGACATCTGTTTCCTGGAAAGCATCTGTTCCTAAAAGATGCGCAAAAACCTGTCCTGTAATACAAACAAGCGGTGTGCTGTCTATCATCGCATCGGCAAGGCCTGTAACCAGGTTGGTGGCACCAGGGCCGCTGGTTGCAAATACAACACCCGCTTTACCGGAAGTTCTTGCAAATCCTTGTGCTGCATGTATGGAACCTTGTTCGTGACGGACTAAAATATGATTCAGTTTTTCTTTATAATCGTATAATGCATCGTAAATAGGCATGATAGCGCCACCGGGGTATCCAAAAATGGTATCCACTTTTTCAGCGATCAGTATCTCCAAAAGAGCAACAGAACCGGTAACATTGTTTGTTTTGGGTTCAGCAATTTTTTTCTCTTTTATGATATCAACTGTTTCCATAACTAATATTTTTTAGTGTTTTATTTTTAAGTTTTCGTCTGTAACACAACCTTGCGCCGCACTGCTTACACAAGCGGCATATTTATATAATACTCCATTTGTTGCTTTTAAAGCAGGTTGTATCCACGTTTCCTTTCGCTTAGCAATTTCATCTTCACTTACTTTTAAATTCAAAGTGTTTTTTTCAGCATCTATTTCAATTATATCATCATCCTGTACCAAACCAATCAGCCCACCTTCAAAAGCTTCCGGAGTAATGTGTCCGACGACAAAACCATGTGTGCCGCCACTAAATCTTCCATCAGTAATTAAAGCAACTGATTTACCCAAACCCGCACCTATAATGGCTCCGGTAGGTTTTAGCATTTCAGGCATTCCCGGTGCGCCTTTCGGCCCTATGTTTCTAATTACTACCACATCGCCTGAATGTACGCGACCACTTTCTATTCCTTTTATAAAATCATGTTCGCCATCGAAAACTCTTGCAGTCCCTTCAAAACGGTTACCTTCTTTTCCTGTAATTTTCGCTACGCTTCCTTCTTCTGCAAGGTTGCCATACAAAATTTGTAAATGGCCTGTTGCTTTGATGGGGTTTTCCAGGGAATGAATAATATCTTGCTTTTCAAAATCCAGCTCAGGCGCATCTTTTAAATTTTCAGCAATTGTTTTCCCGGTTACGGTGATACAATCTCCATGCAATAAACCTTTCCCCAATAAATATTTCATAACAGCAGGCACGCCTCCATGCTTGTGTAAATCCTGCATCAAATATTTTCCGCTTGGTTTAAAATCAGCAAGCATTGGAACCTTATTACTGATCGTTTGAAAATCATCTTGTGTTAATTTAATATCAACACTTTTGGCCATTGCTATTAAATGCAAAACCGCATTGGTGCTTCCACCCAAAACCATTATCACGGTAATCGCATTTTCAAATGCTTTGCGTGTCATGATATCACGTGGCTTAATATCTTTTTCCAAAATATTTTTTATAGCTGTACCAATTGCAGCGCATTCTTTTTCTTTGTCTTTGCTAAGCGCAGGATTGCTTGAAGAATAAGGAAGACTCATTCCCATCGCCTCAATAGCGCTCGCCATTGTGTTGGCGGTGTACATTCCGCCACAGGCGCCTGCTCCCGGGCAAGCATGACGAACAATTCCTTTAAAATCTGCCTCATCCAAATTACCTGCAATCTTTTGTCCCAGTGCTTCAAAGGCTGATACAATATTCAAATCTTCTCCTTTATAATGCCCGGGAGCAATGGTGCCGCCATACAACATTATCGACGGGCGGTTCAATCTTCCCATCGCCATGATAGATCCGGGCATATTCTTATCACAACCCGGAATGGCTACAATGGCATCATAATATTGTGAGCTTGCGTTGGTTTCAATGCTGTCAGCAATTAAATCGCGGCTTACCAAACTGAAACGCATTCCATCAGTTCCCATGCTGATTCCATCACTGACACCGATGGTATAAAACCGAAGTCCCAGCAATCCTTCTACATCATTTACACTTTTCTTTACTGACGTTGCAAGGTCGTTCAGATGCATGTTACATGGGTTTCCATCCCATCCCATACTTACAATTCCAACCTGCGCCTTTTTAAAATCTTCTTCCTTGAAACCAATGGCGTAATACATCGCCTGCGCTCCCGGCAGTGTTTCATCCTGTGTAAGAGTTTTACTGTGTTTATTAAGTTCGGTATTTACTAAAGTATCGCTCATGTCTTAAATTAAAATCTTGATTATTTGTTTGTTTACTGTCGATTAATTTGTGGGTTCTAATTTTTCTTTTTTCTTTTTGCCGGTAACCAAATCTTTGTATTGTTTTTGAATAATGCTTCCAATTGAATCAGCCCAATTCTTTTTGAAAGGAATTTTATCGAAGGATTCAATTCCAATTATTTCTGCGGCAGTTCCGCAAAAGAATGCGCTGTCGGCATCATGAAGTTCTGCAAGTGTAATTTGCTTTTCTTCTACCGGAATATTTAATTCATTACAAATTTCAAAAACAGTAGCTCTTGTAATTCCCGGAAGAATATTTCCCAATTGCGGCGTTAAAAGCTTTCCGTTTTTTTCCATAAAAATATTGGCACCCGGCGCTTCGGCAACGTATCCTTCCATGTCTTTTAATAATGCTTCATCAAAACCTTTTGATTTTGCTTCCTGGCTGGCCAGGATAGAATTTACATAATGCCCTGTTGCTTTTGCTTCAATTTTAAAAGCCTTGGGATTGGGTCTTTCAAAAGATGAAGTCATTACACTTAATAATTTCTCTCCTAAAAAAGGTTGCATCTGCCATGTTTCAATTACAATAAAAGATTCTGTATTGAGGCTGAAACTCATATTGGCCGGGGCATACACAAGCGGCCTGATGTAGGCATCCTGCAAATTGTTCAGCTTTAAAACTTCATACGTTGCGTTAATCAATTCCTCGCTGTTCCATTCGTAAGGAAGATTAAGCGCACGCGCAGAATTTCCCAGCCGGTCAAAATGCTGAACGGCTTTAAAAATTTCTGTTTTTCCTTCCGCGGTTTTGTAAGAACGAATTCCTTCAAAAACGCCGTAGCCATAATGAAGCGTTTCACTGTAAAGATCAATTTTTACTTCAGAAGCTTTTACGGTTTTCCCGTTTGAATAAATAAATGTGTTGTCGTTGTAATACATAATTTTTTGTTGAAAAGGGTTTATAATAAAAAACCCGCTTCTTTTTGGAGGCGGGGCTATTTTGATTTAATTAATTATTTAGCTTATCCTCCTCCAATGACAGGTATGATAATGACAATGACAGCAACGATAATCACTGAAATATTTTTGAAGTCATTATTTAATTTGCCTTTCAACATTGGTGAAGAATTGAAAAGCAAACTTAACATACCTAAGTTAAAAAAACAAAGAACTTATTTTTAATGTTGCCAACTTTCGAAAAGTTGGTGACCTTTTTTTATTCCTCAAATGATCGTAGCCTGGCCCAACGCCATATTACTGATGTTAGAGTTTTGAGGAATATCATTCGAAATATAATTGCTCACTAATTCACCGATGGTAGAAGTGAAATAATTATTAACCGGATCAATATCTTTCGTCACAAAACCATTGCTCAATGTCCAGTCAATTGCATCTCTTATCATTTTCGCTTCTTCATGCAAACCAAAATGTTCCATCATCATTGCTCCTGATAAAATAGATCCTACCGGGTTGGCAATGTCTTTTCCTGCAGCATGAGGATATGATCCGTGAATGGGCTCAAACAATGCATTTACTTCTCCGATGGAGGTGGATGGCAACAATCCCAGCGAACCGCTTATCACACTTGCCTCGTCACTTAATATATCTCCAAACAT
>JBBQWJ010000147.1:0-8383 GCA_038210685.1 Chitinophagales bacterium
ATGCAAAAAATATAAATTCAAAATTGTTTTTTTATGCCGGAGGCAAAGAAGGCGATTCGATGATTCCGGATATGAAAAGGATTGAAAAGGAAATTAAAGAGCGCAGCAAATCTCCGGCAAAAGAAATCATCGATGAAAGTGAACATCACAATGAAGCTGCATGGAAAAAATATTTTCCTGCATTTTATAAATGGGCTGTGGTGAATGAGTGAATTGTGAAAAGTGAATGGTGAAAATTATTGATTACTAATTATTAATTATTTCTGTTCGGTTGCAAACCGAAATAATCCTTATTTATGTGTTTACTGTATTTTTAATGCGTGAAGATCTGTGAATTCAGTGGCAAAAAATTCGTGAAATTTAGTGCAACCTGTCAGACAAAGGCAGGTTCGTGGCAAAAAAAATTCGTGGCAAAAAAATCACGCTAAATAACAAACACCTTCCTCGGCAATTTCTGTGTTTTCAAAAATCTCGCAAGCTTCTTCTTTAAATTGTTCTAACGTTTCATACATAGACGAAAAATGGCCTAACAACAATTTTTTAGCTCCCGCTTTTTTGGCAATTGTCGCTGCCTGCTTTGAGGTAGAATGAAATCTTTCACCTGCTTTTTTTGCAAGTTCATCCAGGTAAGTACTTTCGTGGTACACTAAATCTACATCTTTTATTTTTTCAGCGATGGGATCGTAAAATGCAGTGTCAGCACAATATGCATACGATTTTGGAGGCTCCACAGCTGTTGTAAGTACTTCATTTTTTATCACTTCGTTTCTATCATTTATAAAATCTTCTCCGGCGTGTAAATTTTCATAAAAAAAATTGGGCACCTTATATTTTTTTACCTGGCGCGCAATTATTTTTCTTTTGTTTTTCTTTTCCCTGAATAAAAAACCCCAGCATTCTATCCGGTGATTAACTTTAAAACATTCAACAGATAACTTTTTATCCTCAAACAGAACTTCTTCTTTTTCCAGATTATGAAAATACAATTGAAAAGGAAATCCCGCCTTTGCGACACTCATTTGTATTTCAATAATTGATTGCAATTCTTTGGGAGCATAAATATGAAGATCATTCAGCCTGTTATTTAATGCAAGGCTATTGAGCAAACCGATCAATCCAAAATAATGATCTCCATGCAAGTGAGAAATGAAAATGTGATTGATGCGGCTTTTTTTTATCTTATACAAGCCCATTTGCATTTGCGTTCCCTCGCCACAATCAATAAGTACCACATGCTCGGCTGTTTGCAACACCTGTGCAGTTGGGTGCCTGTTGTGAGAAGGGACGGCAGAATTATTTCCTAAAATAGTTACAGCAATCATTTGGATTAATTTTCAATGGGATAATTATTACACAAATTCCTTATTTCGTAAGTATCTTTTTTTCAACGTTTGTTATTTTTTTACAGATATTCCCTTTCTATTTCTTCCATCTGCACTATGTCCCATGCCTCACTTTCTGTCGGTGTTACATTCAGAATTTCCAACAGATCATTTTTATCCAGAAAATCCGAAACAGCTTCTTGCAGGTTGCAAAATACCATTGAATTATTCTCTTCATAATACTTTTGCTGAATAATGGCGAGTTCTTTTGCAGGCGCAAGTTCAATTTCTGAAACTGCTTTAAAATCCACAACAATATTGGAAATTGGTTCCTGCAAATATTTTAAAAACGTTTCTTTAACTTCTTCTGTCATATTAGCAGACAATTTCGTCTCTTCGATCGTAATGACGTGCATTTTCTCTTTGGTATCAATTTTGACTTTCATAGTTAGAGTTTAAAAAAGACTGCAAAAGATTTATTCAAAGATATTAAAATTAAAAGGAGAGGAATGGCCTGATTTTTTGAACAACGAGTGAACACAAAATCTTTATAACAAAATCATTATGGCTTTGTTGATAAAGTGTAATAATTTAAATATATTCTTCAAATCATTTTTTTGATCTTTCCTCATTAAACTTTTTAACACCCTGTGGATTGTCTAAACGTCTTTTAATAGAATTTATTTATTATTATTGTACAGCCTTATAATTATTTGAAAAGCATTAAATTAAATTGTTAATAAATGGACAACAATTTTTCTACACAAGTAAAAGAAATTATTTCTTACAGCCGGGAAGAAGCTTTGCGGTTGGGAAATGACTTTATAGGTACGGAACATCTTGTTCTTGGCCTTATAAGGGATGGCGAAAATACCGCGATGAAAATCCTGAAATCGCTCAACGTAGATCTTTATGAACTACGCAAAGAAATTGAACTCGCCGTAAAGGATAAAACAGGTAAAAATATTGCAAATATAAATTCATTACCACTTACAAAGCAGGCTGAAAAAGTGATCCGGATTACAGTTTTGGAAGCTAAAAGCAACAAGAGCCCGTTGGTGGAAAGTGAACATCTTATGCTTTCTATTTTGAAAAACAAAGAGAACATTGCAACGCAGATTTTAAATCAGTTTGACGTGGATTATGATATGTTCAAGAGTGAATTGGGTTATGTAAAAACCGACCCGAAAGCCGATTTTCAAGATGAAGAAAATGAAGAATTTGAAGAAGAAAGGAAATCGTATTCTCAACAGCAACGTTCTTCAAAAAGTTCAACTGCACAAACCAAAACAAAAACACCGGTTTTAGATAATTTCGGAAGAGACATTACAAGGCTTGCAGAGATGGGAAGCCTTGATCCGATCGTTGGACGTGAGATAGAAATTGAGCGTGTGTCACAGATTCTCAGCCGTCGTAAAAAGAATAACCCGATACTTATCGGTGAACCGGGTGTTGGTAAAACTGCGATTGTAGAAGGTTTGGCTTTGCGGATTATTCAAAGAAAAGTGAGCCGTGTTTTGTTCGACAAAAGAGTGGTTTCACTTGATCTTGCAGCCTTGGTTGCAGGCACAAAATATCGCGGCCAGTTTGAAGAAAGGATGAAAGCGATCATGAATGAATTGGAAAAAAACCGTGACGTTATTTTGTTTATAGATGAAATACATACGATTGTGGGCGCAGGTGGAGCAAGTGGCTCCCTTGATGCTTCCAATATTTTTAAGCCGGCTTTGGCACGTGGCGAACTTCAATGTATTGGCGCATCTACGCTGGATGAATACAGAATGTATATTGAAAAAGATGGCGCATTAGATCGCCGTTTTCAAAAGGTAATGATTAACCAGCCAAGTGTGGAAGAGACCATTGAAATTTTGAATAACATCAAAAGTAAATACGAGGAATATCACAATGTGGTTTATGATAACGAAGCGATCGATGCGTGTGTGAAGTTGAGTGACCGATATATGACCGATCGTTTATTGCCGGATAAAGCAATAGATGTCTTGGATGAAGTAGGCGCAAGGGTTCACCTGAAAAATATTAATGTTCCCCAGGAAGTGATCGAGCTCGAAAAAAAGATCGATGAAATTAAGCACGAGAAAAATAAAGTAGTAAAAAGCCAGCGTTTTGAGGAAGCGGCTTCACTGCGTGATACTGAAAAACATTTGCAGGAAGAACTTGAAAAAGCAAAAGCAGATTGGGAAGAAGAAAGCAGGAATAAAAGATACCCGATTAATGAGGAAGCCATTGCTGAGGTTGTGAGTATGATGACCGGAATCCCTGTAAAAAGGATGGTTCAGGAAGAAACTGATAAACTTCGCAAGATGGGCGAAGATCTTAAACAAGCTGTAGTAGGTCAGGATGAAGCCATCAGTAAAGTGGTGAAAGCCATTCAAAGAAACAGGGTTGGGTTAAAAGATCCGAAAAAACCGATCGGCACTTTTATTTTCCTTGGGCCGACAGGAGTTGGTAAAACAGAGCTGGCAAGGGCTTTGGCGAGATATATGTTTGATAGTGATGATGCGCTTATCCGAATTGACATGAGTGAATACATGGAAAAATTCACCGTATCAAGATTGATTGGAGCGCCTCCGGGATATGTGGGATATGAAGAAGGTGGGCAGCTAACGGAGAAGGTTAGACGAAAACCATATTCCGTTATTCTTCTTGATGAAATTGAAAAGGCGCATCCTGATATTTATAATATTCTGTTGCAGGTGTTAGACGATGGAATACTTACAGATGGTTTAGGAAGGAAAATAGATTTTAAGAATACAATGATCATCATGACTTCCAATATTGGCGCACGCCAGTTAAAAGATTTTGGAGCCGGTGTGGGTTTTACCACTCAGTCAAGGATTGAGAATGCAGAAGAAAACAGTAAGGCTGTAATAGAAAAAGCATTGAAGCGTACTTTCAGTCCTGAATTCTTAAACAGGGTAGATGATGTGGTTATTTTCAACCAGCTTACCCAAGAAAATATATTTGAAATCATTGATATTTTGATGAAGGGAGTAACGAAGAGATTGGACAATCTTGGATTGAAATTAGAGCTGACAGAAGAAGCCAAGAAATTTATTTCAGAGAAAGGATATGATTCTCAGTTTGGTGCACGTCCGCTCCACAGGGCAATTCAGAAATATCTCGAAGATCCTTTAGCAGAGGAAATTTTGAATATGCACGTGAAAAGCGGAGATGTATTGGAAGCCTCTTTGGATAAGGAAAACTCAAAAATAGTTTTCCACGTGAAGGGAACTCCTGCTCCCAAAAAAAAATCTGAAGTATAGAAGTTTAAATTTTTAAATCAAAATGCCATCGTTAAACGGTGGCATTTTTTTTACCTCCTATTTTTTACTTTCTCTTTTTTGTTGGATTTTTGCATCAATGCTTTCTAAAATAATTATTACGATCGATGGCTTTTCTTCTTGTGGCAAAAGCACTTTGGCAAAACAATTGGCCAAAAAATTAAATTATACTTACATTGATAGCGGCGCAATGTACCGTGCCATTACTTTATATTTTCTGCGCAACAATATTGATTGGAAAAAAGACAAGGAAATACACCGCGCTCTTGAAAATATTTCTCTGGAATTTTTACTGAATGAACATTCAGGAGATGCGGAAATTTTTTTGAACGGAGAAAATGTGGAATACATTATCCGTGATTTAGTGATTGCCGAAAAAGTTAGCGAAATTGCTGCGTTGCAGGAGGTGAGAACCTTTGCAGTAGCTGCTCAGCAAAGGATGGGAAAGAATAAGGGAATCGTGATGGATGGTCGTGATATCGGCACAACTGTTTTTCCGGATGCGGAAGTAAAAATATTTATGATAGCAGATGAATCAGTAAGAGTAGAGAGAAGATTTGCAGAAATGTTTGAAAAGAACCCGAACATTTCGTTGGATGAAATAAAAACGAATATCGCTTTACGCGACTATATTGATTCTAACAGAGAAGTTAGCCCGTTGCGGAAAGCGTCCGATGCGATTGAACTGGACAACACAAATCTCAATGAAAAACAACAGCTGGATTTTGCCCTAAAGCTTGTGAGAAAAGTTTTCGAAACAGTTTAGGTTTTTAATTTCCTGGCATTACAGTAAACAAACAAATATTCCGGATTTTAATTTCAAATTAAAATTAATTCCACTGCAAAATAACTGTGGTAAAGTATATTGAAGCATCTTTAGATTTTATTTCCCGATTTTCATAAAATATTTCATTATAAAACATTAATAATGGACCAAAAACTTGTTTCCAATAAACCAAACTATACTTCACAAATAGTAATTATCGGTATACTCTTTTTTATTTTTGGGTTCGTAACATGGCTCAATAGTACCCTGATTCCTTACCTACAGATTGCTTGTGAGTTGCAGACCACACAGGCTGTATTGGTAACTTTTGCCTTTTATATTTCTTATGCAGTAATGGCTTTTCCTTCTTCTTGGGTTTTAAAACGTACTGGGTTTAAAAACGGGATGATGTGGGGATTGATTTGTATGGCGATTGGGGCATTGATATTTATTCCTGCTGCAGAAACCAGGACTTTCGGCATGTTTCTTACAGGGCTATTTGTAATAGGAACCGGCCTGGCATTATTGCAAACTGCATCAAATCCATATATCACCATTCTCGGCCCGATTGAAAGTGCCGCCAAAAGAATGAGTGTTATGGGCATTTGTAATAAAGGCGCAGGAGCGCTTGCTCCTCTTGTAATGGGCGCTTTTTTGCTTAAAGATTCTGATGCTTTGGTTGAAAGGTTAAAAACATTAGATGTTGCGCAGAAGGCAACGGAATTAGATGCCCTGGCTTCAAGAGTAATTGTGCCTTATATCATTATTGCTTCTGTACTGATTGCCCTTGCCTTCTTTATTTATTTTTCAAGTTTGCCGGAAGTAAAAGCAGAAGGAGAGGATGTGGAAAATAATTTGGCTAACGGTGATGGGAAAACGATTTTTAGTTTTCCATATCTATGGATCGGTTTTGTTGCTTTGTTTTTGTATGTTGGAGTAGAGGTGATGGCAGGCGATATCATACAGATATATGGAAAGGCCATTGGTATCAGTTTGGATATTGCAAAACATTTTACCACTTATACCATGTTAGGCATGTTAATTGGATATTTGATCGGCATTGTCAGTATTCCCAAATATTTTTCACAGACCACTGCACTAAAAGGATCTGCCATTCTTGGAATTGTTTTTACTTTGCTGGCCATCTTTTCTTCCGGTTATGTTTCTATATTATTTATTGCTTTACTGGGGCTCTCCAATGCTCTCGTGTGGCCTGCACTCTGGCCATTAACCATTCATGGGCTGGGGCGATTTACAAAGGCGGGCTCGGCATTACTAATCATTGGAATCGCGGGCGGCGCTGTTTTACCAAGGATATGGGCAAGTGTGGGGGCACGTTTTGGTTACCAACAGGCGTTTTGGATCATGATTCCCTGTTATCTTTTTATCCTTTATTTCGCTACGTATGGCTACAAAGCTGGAGTTAAAAATAAACCGGGATTAAAGGTTGTTTAATTGGAATATACCCCGGTTGATTTAAGCTTAACTTTGCAAATAGAAAAGATATTTGAAAATGGAGACAGAAAGCATTAAAAAACCACCCAGTAAATTAAATCTATTACAGAGCAAATGCCCGCGTTGCAGAATAGGAGATATGTTTATACAGAAAAATCCTTATTCAAAAGGATTTATGAAAATGCATGACCGATGCGAAGTTTGTGGACAATATTTTGAACTTGAAGTTGGTTTTTATTATGGTTCAGGATATATAAGTTATGCAATTACGGTAGCACTTAGTGCCATATCATTTATAGCGTGGTGGATTATTATTGGAATTTCCTACGATGACAATCGTGTGTTATACTGGCTTATTTTCAATGCCCTCCTGATCCTGGCTTTGCAACCATGGCTAATGCGGTTATCGCGAACAGTGTGGCTTGCCACTTTTGTAAAGTACGATCCCGATTGGAAAATCAATCCTGCTGAAGTTCCTGAAAGGATGAATGATACACACAAACACAGTTGGTAATAATTTACTCTTCAATCAGCTGAATGCCGGTTTTTGAAAAGGAAATTTTATGTTGCTTATACAGATTTCCTGTAGCCATTTTGAAAGTCTTTTTACTCATTTCAAAAAAGGAATAAATGTCTTCAGGAGAAGATTTGTCATGGTAAGGAAGATATCCATCATTTTCTTTTAATAATCTTATAATTTTTTGCGTTTCATCCTCAACCCTGTTGTAGCCTGGTTTTCCAGCGGCAACATCAATTCGATAGCCATCGGATTTGTTTTCGGGTAAAATATTTTTTATGAATCCCTGGAACTTATCACCAATTAAAATATTTCTATAAATCTCATTGTTGTGTAAAATACCTTTATGAATATTATTAATGATAACCTCATAACCAATGTCTGTTTGCCGGTAAACAATAAGGTCTACAATATCTTTTTCTTTAACAGTAAGCGTTTCATTCGATAAAAAGGGTTCTAATTTTTCAGTTGCAGCCAGTCGTCCTGTCTTTTCATCCATTACAATTTTAACCAGGTATTCGCCATTGCGTGCCATAAAGTTTTTAATTTTTGATTTTGGTATAAAAAGGTCTTTCATTAATCCCCAATCTAAAAATGCACCATGGTGTGTAACGTCCACTACTTTCAATTTTACAATATCTCCCAACACTCCAAAAGGTTTTTGAGTGGTAGCTATAGGCCTGTCTTCGCCATCGTGGTATAAAAATACATTCAATTCATCTCCTGTTTTTGTTCCCGCTGGCACAAAACGTTTTGGCAATAATATTCCTTCTGCTCCGTCATCTAAAAAAACACCCATTGTTTTTTCTTTAATCACCTTCATTAAATTATATTCTCCAAATCTTACCATATTAATTTTTGTGCAAAGTTAAGCGTAACAATATGGTTCATTTGTTTTTGTATCACATTTAAATATAAATTTGACATTGTTGGTATTATCATTATATATTTTTTTGAATGACAAAGAAAAAAGCTCGCCGAAAAAAAAGTGGTCGACTGATGTAGCCAATCACAGTGATGC
>JBBQWJ010000148.1:0-8331 GCA_038210685.1 Chitinophagales bacterium
GGCGATTGTGGGTATTGTGTGGAGCATCGCTACTTTTTTCGTGGTTCCTGTAATAGCTTATGAAAATGTAGGTCCGCTGCAGGCATTTAAAAGATCGTCCCAATTAATGAAAGAAAAATGGGGCGAAAGTATTGGCGCCGGATTTAGTTTTTTCCTGATACAATTGGGCGCAATGGCTATTATAGCTATTGTTGCTTTTGCCGTTTCTGCAATTAATATTATGGCAGGCATTGCTATTGGTGTATTAGGTTTGTTGATTTTGTCAAGTATAATGAGCGCCGTTAAAACCATTTTTATCAGTGCCGTGTATCATGATGTAACCGGTGATCCTGTTGAATTGTACAACCAACAATTTATTGATAATTTATTTAAGCCAAAGAAGAAGCGATTTTAAGAATTAAATAACCTGGTTCTTCTAAAACATAGTTTAATATTACACCACCCGCGGCTATGGGTGGTTTTTTATTTGGATGAATAAACACATTTTTCCTAGCTTTATTCCATCAGAAATTAAAAAAGTAAACTATGAAAGCATTTTTTGTTACAATATTTATTTTCTCTTTTTTCGTATCGAAAGGCCAGCAACAAAATAATATTCCTGATTCAACATTCACGGGTAAGATCATCACCGATAAAACCCATCACACACGGATTTATTTAACGGGATTTCAGCAAACGCTTGATAGCAGCGGCGTTTATACCACAACTTATCTTTTCGGGGCAAGAATTTCAAGACCCACATTTGATGTGAACATCACCATGAAGTTTGATAAACCACTTATTATGGATGGGCCAGTAGGGTTTCAATACGGGCCAAACGGCGTAGGAAGATATTCGGGTTCGGGTGCTTTAAGAAATAATAATTTTTTATTTCTCCAGGGGCAGATGACGTCATCCAACCACCATTTTTACATAAAAGTGAAAAGTAAAGAAAAGCCGCATCCGGTTATAAGTGGTCTTGATGGGCAAATGAATTTTTAAGAATTAAGAATTAAGAATTAAGTTTCACAATTCTCAATTCACCATTCCCTAAATAAATTTTTTAAGGAAGTTAAAAAATTTATAAGGCGGATATTTAAAAGGAATATCCAGCCAGGTGGGAGTTGTAACTACGGCTCTCTGATTACTGAAAGCAAGAAAGCTATCTTTTCCATGATACTTACCGATGCCACTGTTGCCCACACCACCAAATGGAAGATTATGATTGCCAATCTGCAACAACGTATCATTAATGCAAGCTCCGCCTGAAGTGGTTTTATTTAAAATTTCTTCACCTTTATTTTCGGTACCAAAATAATAAAGCGCGAGTGGTTTTTCCTTTGAATTGATAAGATCGATGGCCTCGGTGATTTCATTAAAAGAAATAACGGGTAACAAAGGGCCAAAAATTTCTTCCTGCATTATTGGTGAATCTGATTTTACATTATCCAGGATTGTGGGAGATATGTAGCGACTTTCTTTATCCGTTTTACCTCCCCACCATACCTCTTCTCCCTGCAAAAGACCGGTGAGTCTTTCAAAAGCCCGATCATTTACAATTCGCCCATAATATTCACTTTGACGAATACTGTTTCCAAACATATTATTAAATGCTTCTGCAAGTTTTTGCAACAGCAGGTCTTTTACATTTTGATGCACAAGTATATAATCCGGTGCAATACACGTTTGCCCCGCATTCAATGCTTTTCCCCAGGCAATTCTTTTTGCCGCAATATTTATATCAGCAGATTCATCAATGATGCATGGGCTTTTTCCTCCAAGCTCAAGAATTACAGGGGTAAGATATTCAGCAGCCGCTTTCATAACTATTTTTCCCACCTTACTGCTGCCTGTAAAAAAGATCATATCAAAACGTTGTTTCAAAAGCATTTCACCCACTTCCTGGTCTCCCTGTATTACTGAAATATAATCTTCTTCAAAAATTTCGGTAACCATTTTTTCTGCAAGGGCAGAAACATGTGGCGTGAATTCTGATGGTTTCAATATGGCACAACAACCGGCAGAAATAGCACCTACAAGCGGATCGAAAAGCAATTGCAACGGGTAATTCCATGGTGCAATGATCAGCGAAACGCCCAGGGGTTCGTAAATAATTTTAGAGGATGACGGTTTCAGAAATACAGGTGTTGCTACCTTTTGCGGCTGCACCCAGTTTTTGAGATTTTTAATATGGATATCAATTTCCTGGAGAAGAATGCTTACCTCTGTAAGATAAACTTCCTCTTTTGATTTATGCAAATCCTCCCAAAGAGCCTTTGTGAATTCCGGTTCATATTTTTTAATACCGGCTTTTAATATTTTTAATTGTTCTATCCTGAAATCAATATTTTTTGTTTTTTCGGCGGCATAGAAATTCCTCAATGCTTCAATCTTTCTTTCAATCATTTGGTTTGAAAAATTGGTAATTGCCTCATTTGTCATTTGATGTACTTTAATATAAAATTACACTTTTGTAAAATTTAAATTAGACTGAGAACAGTAAACGAACTAATAAAGATGATTTTCATTTTGATTTAAAAAATAAAAAAGGGCCCCCAATGGAAGCCCCTGTATTTGAGAACTGGAATATTTTATTTAAATCTTAAGTTGATTCCTATATTATTTGCCTGCAGGCCTGTGGTTTGTGTGTAATGCCCATAGCGTAAATCGATCATATTAAAGAAGGGAATATTGAATACTCCTTTCTCGGGCGTTATCCTAACATTGATCCCATAAAACTGCGAGGTAAAAGCCGAAAGGTTATAATTACTGGTGTAATACGTATCAGAAGATTTGTGCTGTTCGTATGGTGCAAAATAAGAAGAGGCCGTTTGAATATAATACCTGTAAAAAGGACTTACCGATACAAATGGTGATACCTTATAAGGCACTTCAAGGCTTGCAGTATGTGCTTTTATTCCCCAATCATCTGTATAATACCTGTAATAACTGCGCAAAATAATTTTATCACCAAGGAAATAATTCATGCGAATCCCTAACGGAAGTTTAAACCTTGTGGATGGAAGATATTCTATTTTTTCAGATCCATCTGTAAAATATACCCGGTGAAAAGGAAGACCCAGATACCCGTTTTGTGCCACTCCTTCCGCTATTAAAGCAACTTGAAAATTCTTGCTTACTATCTGCGATAGAGTGAGCGATCCTGCAAAAGTGTTTCGTGGAGTTCTGGGTATGCGGACCTTGATAATTTTTCCTCCGGAAGTAACAATATTCCCGCTTGCTGTTGTATAAGTTGATGGCGAGGATTCTACAGGCTTGGGAACAAATTCAGTAGGTTCAATCAAAACTACCTTGTCAAAATACGCCTGTCCTTTAAAATTGATGTCAGTGTTTTTGTTTTTTGAAGTTTTACCTACAGAGAAATCAAGTCCAAATGAATGATAATTTACTTCTGTTGATAAGGAAGTACCTACTCCAAAATTAAAGCCGTTTGCTTTTTCCAGTTGCCAGTTTAAAGAAGGATAAAATCTTGTTCCCCAGGCCCTTGAAGTACCTAAAGGATTAACGTAAGCCTGTGAAGCTGCTGTGTGGTGGTCGTATCCGGCTTCCAAATCCCAGGTATATTTATTGTTCTGCTCGTTCTGTTTTACAAACTTCAGTTCAAGCACATTGGAAACATCATTGAGTTTTTGCGTTCCTATACCACCGGTAACTGCTGAATGATCTCCGTTTTGATTGAAATAGCCTGAAACCAGGTTCACCTCGTCCAGCTTCAAATTCTGGTTTTTATAAGACGAAGTATCCACATTATATTGTTGCGCGAAAGCGGATAAAAGCCAGAAATAAAGACCAACTACTGTTAAACAAATTTTCTTCATTGTTTCTTTTTAAATTCTTATCAATTTCTTTTCTTGTGTAATATTTTTGTTTAATTACAACCGCAGCCGCCGCCTATTTTTCCGGCGTTTGCCCCGCTTGCTCCTTCACGGTAACTTTGAAAATTAAGTTCGGTTTTTTCTACCTTTCGGGCATTCAATTGCATTTCTGCATCATTAATTTTATTTTTTTGATACTCTTTTACGTCGGCGCATCCTGTAGTAATACTTAATACAAAAAGGCCAAGTGCCGGAAGTAATATGATTTTATTTTTCATGCTAAAAATTAATTGCATTTAATATTTTTTGAAGTATAAATTTTATTGTTATCATCGATGATCACGCATTCAACTTGTTTTACCTGGTTGATCAAATGCAGCCCATGTTCAATTCCCATGATGGTGACAGGTGTGGCCATTGCATCACATATTTCTGCATTGGGAGATATGATGGTAACGCTTTTAATGCCGCTAACAGGAAGCCCTGTACGCGGATCAATGGTGTGAGAATATTTTTTGCCATCAATCATTACAAACTTTTCATAATTGCCGGAAGTAGCTACAGCCATATCACTGATATTCATATAAGAAAATGGGTAATCTTTATAATCCGGATGAATAATGCCAACTGTCCACGGTTTTCCACCAGGTTGTGTTCCCCAGGTAGTAAGGTCGCCGGAAGCATTTACAATTCCGCTGTTTACATCATTTTTCTTCATCACTTCTTTTGCCATTTCTGCAGCGTACCCTTTTCCTATTCCTCCAAAACCAATTCTCATCCCTTTCTCCCTTAAAAAAACCGTTTTCTTTTCTGCATCAAGCTCAATATTTTTATAATTGATGAGCCGCACCATTTCTTTTGCTTTTTGGGGAGAAGGCAGCGAAGTCATTGTTTGGTCAAAATTCCATAACCTCTTATCGATACTTCCATAAGTAATATCAAAAGCACCCTGGGTTATGGAAGAAATTTTTATACTTCGTTTAATAATGTTGAAAGTCTCATCACTCACAGTAACAGGTTGTATTCCTGCATTGCGATTGATAAGATTGGTTTCGCTATCGTCGCTAAAAGTAGTGAGCAGTTTTTCTATCCTTTGTATTTCCTTCACACCTTCGTCAATCATCTCGTAAGCCCATTCTTTGGTATGCGCTACCACAGTCAGCTCAAACTGATTGCCCATAAGTTTCATTGCGCGCTTATATTCCTGTGGTTGCGTCATATCTTTACTCTTTTACGGCTGTTATTTCATCCACAAAACTTTCCGGCCCATAACTATAGTAGCCATCCCATACTTTCAGTTTATTTCCTTTACTGTCCAATAAAATAGTAAAAGGAAATCTGCCGTCAGGATTGTATTTTGCTGCAAGTGCATCATTTTCTTTTTGCTGCTCTTTAGAAAGTTCGTCTTTCTTTCTTCTTGGAAAATCAGCATTTACCAGGATTAATTTATCCTTGGCATAACTCATAAAAGCATCAGAATTAAATATATCTGTACGAAGTTTCATACAGGGTATGCACCAATCTGATCCGGAAAAATTTAGAAGTATAAGTTTGTTTTCAGTTTTTGCCATTTGTTGTGCTTTATCCATGTTATTGAGCCAAGGCGAAGGCGCAAAAACAGTTGTAAAAAAGAAAGCTGTGGCAAGACATAGTTTTATCATAGTTGCCGAATTTTAAATTTAGTCTATACAGGTATAGTAGCTAAAATTATTCCATTGGTTGGGCGGTTATCTTACTAATATGTTAGATAACAAATTATTAACGACCTGATGATCGACCGTCTATAAATGAAAGAGAAAAAAGAGGACAACCGCTATTATTGACGCCGGTAGTGAAGCAACAAAAAAGCATGATTTTTATTTGGCAGAGATAGGCACCTCCTGCTTATCAACCTTTCCTAATTCTTTTTTTTGAACATCCGGCGGTATTTAGGAATGAGGTGGGGCAGGGGATCTTTAAGGGAAATTTGATTCAAAAAAATATGATCGAAATAAAGATCTTTTCTTTTGGGTTCAAGAATGCGTTGAATTAGTATTTTTATGGCACTCCTGAGTTGTATAAGCCGTTTTGAGTAAAATCCAATTTTAGGTAATTTATAGTTCAAAGCAAAAAGGCAATCCAGGTAAGGGAAATTTACTCCTGCAAATATTGAGTATGTAACACTTGCCCAAAAACGAGGATTCATTTCGATGACTTTCATTGCCTGTTCGGTTTCATCGAACCGAAGGTCAATATGCGCAATCCCTGACCAATTGAACTTTTTTGCAAGATCTTTTACTATATCCAGTGTACTTTCATGATAAACGAAATCTATCCCTAATTCACCGTAGACAGGTTTCTTGTTATAAATAAACCTTTTCTGGATGGTGTAGGCTAATATTTCACCTTCCTTGCATAAAATGCTACAATCAATATCAAATCCTTTAATAAATGCTTGTACGATCACTTCACCTGCATTGATATTTTTTTCGGGAAAATTTAAAAATGCTTCCAGGTTCTCAAATATTTCTATTCCTTCTCCACCTGATCCTTTTCTTGGTTTGATAATGACAGGGAAAGTGAATCGGGCTAATTCCTCTTCAAAGTCTTCTCCCTGGTTATACAACAAGGTTGGCGGACACGCAATGTTATTTTCATGCATCCAGTTAAAGCTTAACCATTTATCATCAGCTATGTCGATGCTGCCAATTTCCGGCAATGGAACAATCCTTGTTATTTTTTCAATCTCCTGTCTATTGGCTGATATTAACCGGATCGTTTTTATATCCACAGGTAAAACCACATCGACGTTTGTTTTTTGGATTGTATCAATAATAGCTGTTAAACGATCGGAATCGTTGGTTTCACTGTATGTTATGAAACTGCTACAATAGCGCGAATAGCGAACTTTCGCAGAAAGATCGTTCGAAAGGATGTAAACTTTAATCTTTTTTATTGCTCCCAGGCATGCCAATACTTTCAACGCAAAAATACTCTCTCCATCAGGGATCAAAACAGAAAAGGATTTGCTTTTTTCTGGTTTTTCCATTTATTTTTTAATCTGGTTTTTTAATGTCAGTATTTATCCAGGGGCAAGTTTTCTGTAAGGATATTAGTCAGTTCTAAGGGTGTTCAAAGCTGGTGTCTCAACTTTTTGGAAAAATAGTAAATTATCGTTACAAAAGGAAATATATAGAGAAGCAATACATTAAAAACACTATTGTCCGAGATAATTATCGAAAAAAAGTAGTATAAGGGGGCTTAGTCGCCCCCTCTTTTTTTATTAGCTTGCTGATACCACTCATCAAACTAATATTGAACAAATCTACGACCTATGTCGGACAGCACATTCTGTCCCAGATACTTTCTTTATGCCCTAAAAATGAACTGGCCGCTATATTTTTTAAAGCCAGATCAGATTATAAAATCAAGCGTTTAAAATCATGGGAACATTTTGTTACCATGATGTTTTGTGTTCTGTCCGGAAGCACTTCATTACGTGAAACATGCATGGGACTTGATGCTTATGAAGGTAAACTTAATCACATCAATCTCAAAGAAGCCCCTGCCAGAAGCACCTTGTCCGATGCTAATAAACGACGTCCATCCTCTGTTTTCCAGGAAGTTTTCAACTACCTTAATAGCAAATACCGAGGCGCTATCTCGGACAGCACTTTGCCAAATGAGGTGCTCTCCAAGCTATTTTTAGTTGACTCCACGGTATTTTCTTTGTTTAAGGCAATACTTAAGACAACAGGCAGGCATTCAGCAAATGGCAAAAAGAAAGGAGGAATAAAGAAGAACACTATGCTACATGGTTCTACTTTAATGCCAGTATTGATTCAATTCAATGCTGCCGCTGATAATGACCAACAGTTCCTGCAATTCATTAAGCTGCCAAAAGGTTCCTATTTGACTTTTGATAAAGGATACAATAACTATCAACAGTTTGCTGCATTCACAATAGAAGGCATATTTTTTATAACCCGGCAAAAAGACAATGCTGTTTATAAAAGCATAAGCGAAAAAATACTTACAGATCAAACACCGGATGCTGTTTTAAAAGAAGAAACCATTGAGCAAAATTTTAAAGATGCCGATGGGAAAATCCAGCGTATTCAATTACGCAGGATTGCATGGTGGGATGCAAAAGAAAACAGGACATATGAATTCATTACCAATAATTTTGAGTTGGAAGCGCAGGTTATCGCTGATATTTACAGATACAGATGGCGTATTGAATTATTTTTTAAAAAGCTAAAACAGAACTTTCCCCTTCACTACTTTTTAGGAGATAATCAAAACGCCATTGAAATACAGATATGGTGCGCTTTGATTGCGCTTCTTTTATTAAGCCACATTCATTTTCAGAATAAATCAAAAATGGCATTCAGTAATATGGTATCAATCCTAAGAATGCATCTGCCAAGCTACATCAGCATTAAAAAACTGCTTTCATTGCACAACAAGAAGAGATTGCGAAATGAAAAAATTGAAACTCCAGCAGATTTATTCACAGGTTTTTAGCAAAACAGAT
>JBBQWJ010000149.1:0-8312 GCA_038210685.1 Chitinophagales bacterium
AGATAGCTGCGGCACTTCAAAATATCTTCATGGGCAGCATAAGTGATAGAAACAAGTTGATTATATTTTAAATAATTTTTTACCTGTTGAAAAGTGAGAAGGCTTTTATCAAGCGGAAGATAATTATACGTCATATATAAAATTAATATTTCAAAAGTAGGAAAAAGAAACGGAGCTTTTCTTCCACTTTTACTCTTCGTTTTTTAATTTAATATTTATTTGTTAACACTCTGGATTTGCAGGTTTTTTATTTCTTTAACAAGAGATTATATTTGCAATTCTGAGAAACTAATAGCTTCGCTCTTATCGCCATGAATAAATTTTGTTTTCTGTTTTTTATAGTGCTTTCATTCCAAAAGATATGTCTTGCGCAGGATACTTTGCCTAAAATAACGGTAACCCAATTGGGTAAAAAAGTTTTGGTGAGTTGGAATAATCCGTTCACTAATGTAACAAACATTAATGTTCAAAGATCTCCTGATAGCTTGAAAAATTTTACATCAATAGGGAGTTTGCTTGATGTAAGCCCCGGTGTAAATGGCTTTACCGATACGAAAGAATTTATTCCCTCTGATCAGTATTACCGTTTATTTATTTCCTTCCAGGGTGGTTCTTATCTTTTTACACAATCGCACCGGCCGGGAGAAGATACGCTTGGTGAGGTTCCATTTATTGAAAAACAGGAAACCGTAGAAACTCCCAAATATAACCGCAATCTTTATGAGCCTTCCCGCCATGTTTATACAGGAAAGGACAATAATGTTATCATCTCTTTACCTGATGCTGCAAGAAAAAAATATTCAATAAGATTTTACCGAGCCGATGGCTCATTTTTATTTGAAGTATCAAAGATCAATGAATCTTTTCTAACCCTTGATAAAGCCAATTTTTTGCGTTCAGGCCTGTTTATTTTCGAGTTATATGATAATCATATCATAATTGAGCGGCATAAATTTTATATTCCCAGGGACGGACAACCAATGCCAGCAATGGATGAACAGGGCAATGTGATCAGGATGAACTGATAGTAAAGTAACAAATAAAGCAGTTTTTTATTTTTATGTTAAGTCAGTAAACTAAGAAATTCCATTGATTTCTATTCTTTTGATTTTTAATAATTAACAGCAAATAAATTTTATATATTGCAGTGCAAAAGCGGAAGTAGCTCACCTGGTAGAGCGACAGCTTCCCAAGCTGTAGGTAGCGGGTTCGAGTCCCGTCTTCCGCTCTTAATTTTTTTTTACTTATCTTCTTTTATTGAGAAAATAAATTCTTCTATGCTAATTGCATCTTCCACTTTAAAATTTCCTATTCTTGTTCGTCTCAATTTGCTTAGGTAACCTCCGCAGCCAAGTGCCGCTCCAAAATCATTCGCCAAACTGCGTATATACGTGCCCGTTGTACAAACCACTTTAAAATAAATGACAGGCATTTCTATCGAAGTGATCTCGAACTTACTGATGGTAATTTTTCGGGGTTCAAGAACTACATCTATTCCTTTTCTTGCCAACAAATACACCGGCTTGCCTTTTTGTTTTATTGCTGAATGGATGGGAGGTGTTTGTAAAATTTCACCGGTAAATATTTTAGTGGTTTCTTGTATTAATTCTTCAGTTATTTCATCGATCGGTTTGAATTCTCTGGGTTCGCTTTCAAGATCATAAGTGGGTGTTATGGCGCCTAAAGTTATCGTGCCGGTATATTCTTTTTCCTGTGACATGTACTCATTTATCTTTTTGGTAAACTTTCCGGTGCACACGATCAAAAGACCTTTGGCTAAAGGATCCAGCGTTCCTGCATGGCCTACTTTTTTTATTTTTATGAGGTTCCTGATCTTTCTTATAACATCAAAAGATGTCCAGTCTAATGGCTTATCAATTAATAAAACTCTTCCTTCTTCAAAAGTATTTTCAGTCATTTAAAATAATTAATCTGTGGCCGCAAAGTACATTTCTTTATCATAAACCGATTATTAAATTGCCTGGCGTGCTTTCAATTCAAGGTATTTATTGATCGTGTTAACTGTAAGGTTTTTAGGAGAAGATAAGATCGATAATATGCCATATTTGGAAAGTTCTTTTGCAATAATCCTTTTTTCGAAAGCAAACTTCTCTGCTATCGTTTTAATATACACATCTTCGATATCTTTTGCATTCGAATTTCTGAGTTCGTCCAATTCGGAGTTTTCAAAAAATATTACAAGTAATAAGTGGTTGCGGGCCAGCGAGCGCAAATAATCTATCTGCCTGTTCAGTCCTGATAAAGACTCAAAATTGGTGAACAAAATTAATAAGCTGCGATGTTTTATTTTACTTCTTATTTGTAAATAAAGCATCTCAAAATCACTTTCTAAAAAATCGGTTTTTTGTTTGTATAATAATTGCAAAATGTTTTCTGCCTGTGACACTTTTCGATCTGCTGCCAAAACGCTTCCTGGTTCATTAGAAAAAGTAATCACTCCAACTTTGTCTTGTTTTTTTAGACAAATATTGCTCAGCACAAGGCAACTGTTGATGGCATAATCGAGAAGTGTCATTCCATTGAAAGACATTTTCATCAAGCGGCCTTTATCAATGATGCAATATACCTGTTGCGATCTTTCTTCCATAAAACTATTCACCATCAAACCTCCTTTGCGTGCGGATGCTTTCCAGTTTACTGTTCGGATATCATCTCCTGAAACATATTCTTTTATCTGCTCAAACTCCATGCTCTGGCCGATCTTACGCATTCGCTGATGGCCAGATTCACTGTTCAATGCTGTTCCGGAAAATAACTGATATTGGCGTAGTTGTAAAAAAGCGGGATAAACAGGTATCGTTTCTGAAGCTTCTGTTGTAAATCTTCTGCTTAGTATTTTTAATGGCGAAGAGACAAACAAATGAATATTTCCGAAATGGTACTCACCTCTTTCCAAAGGTTTTAAGTTCCAGGATACTTTTTTTTGCTGCTGCGATTTTAAATTCAATTTCCTTTTCCACTCCCTCATTTGCAATTGTTCTGGCAACTCATCAATTACTTGTACATTAACAGGAAAACTGAATTCATTTTTCACAATCAATTCAATTTTGTTTTTGTCACCATTGCTGAAACGGTGAGCCGCAATTCTTTGAGCATGGGGAATTTTTTTTGTGAAAAACAAAAGTGAATAATCAACTATACAAAATAATATAAAAACAATAAAAACTGTAATGGAAGCGGGTTCTATAGCAGGAATGTAAAATGAGAGAATGAACAATGCCATCAAAGAGGCCAAACCGGTAAAAAAGCGGCGCCGGAGAAAAAGATCTAAAAGATAGGTTTGTATTTTTTTCAAAACAAAATTGGGTTATTTTTTTTATCTTGGTACATCAATTTTTGAAATAACATCGTTGATCAATTCATCTGCAGTAAATCCTTCCATTTCTTTTTCCGGGGTTAAAATAATCCGATGACGCATCACCGGAGCAGCCATTTCAATAATATCTTCCGGAGTTACAAAATCTCTTCCCATGATGGCTGCATTTGCTTTTGCCGATCTTAATATCGCCAACGAAGCACGTGGAGAAGCTCCTAAATAAAGAGAAGAATTATTCCTTGTTTCGTTTACAATTTTTGCTATAAACTCCACCAATTTTGGATCAATAATTACCTGGTTAGTGATGCTTCTATATTCAGAAATTTGAGCAGGCGAAACCAATTGTTGTACATTTTTCAGCAAAGTATTTTGCGCAACCGATTGTTGGTTCATGAGAATATTTATTTCTTCTTCTATGGTTGGGTAACTGATAACGATCTTGAATAAAAAACGATCCAATTGAGCTTCTGGTAAGCGATAGGTGCCTTCCTGTTCAATTGGATTTTGCGTGCCGATAACCAGGAAAGGAAAATCCATTGGGTGAGTTATCCCGTCAATAGTCACCTGGCGTTCTTCCATCACCTCAAATAACGCGGATTGCGTTTTTGCAGGCGCCCTGTTTATTTCATCTATCAAAATTATATTGCTGAATATCGGCCCACGCTTAAATTCAAATTGAGCTTCTTTCGGATTAAAAACTGAAGTGCCTAAAACATCGCTCGGCATGAGGTCGGGCGTGAATTGTATTCTTGAGAAATTAGTATTGATAATCTTTGCGAGCAACTTGGCAGTTAAAGTTTTTGCCACCCCCGGCACGCCTTCTATCAATACGTGGCCATCGCACAATAAAGCAATGAGCAAAAGATCAACCATCTTGTGTTGCCCTACAATTACTTTGCTTATTTCATTCCTGATATTAATTACCGCGTTGTTCAGTGTGTTGATATCAATGCGTTGTTCAAACAAATTTTCTTCCATCAGTTTTTATTTTTAAAATTTTCAATCTTTAAATTTAACTCAAGCAAATCTTCATCTGTAATTTCTTCCTGCTGTTGAATGTTGCTGATCAGTCCAAATAATTCTTCTGTTTCGCTTTTAGAGACGCCGCTTTTTCCCGAAAGTGAATTTATAAATTCTGTGTTGATAGCAGATGTATTTATAAAATATTTTTTCCGGAGGTATTCAAAAAAATAGGTAATGATCTTTTCTGAAATATTCCGGTTGTTTTTTTGTTGTAAATAAAGCCGGCCAATAGTTTCAGTAAATGCCACAGTCGTATTTTTATTTGGGTTTATCACCTCGATAACTCTTTGTTTTCTTTTAATATTAAAGAAAATAAAAAGTAAGAGTCCTGCCAAAGCAATATAAAAAGCCCAGAGGAGTGGCGGGTTTTGCCTTATCACCTGTAAGGAAGAAAACTGATCATTATTGTTTAAATTATTTTTATTCCTTGTTGAAGAAATTTCCTTGTAATATTCATCCCAATAAATGTACTGCGGATTGAAACGAAGGTAAGCGGTTACGTTTTCGAAGTACCGGAAGTTGTCTTTTGTGAGTAAAAAATAATTACTGAAAATTCGTGGGGCAACATGCAAATACAATCTTCCTCCTCCTGAAAAAATCACAATATAATTAGGGAGGTTCAATTCGTTAACGCCCAGAATCCTTGTTATTGAAGGGTCGTAGCTGTTGAAATAATTCAAAAAAGGGAAATAATAGTAACTGTATTTTGGTGTGTTGAAATCTTTTCCATAATACATACCCACATACGTATCTTGCATTTTTCCATTTACTTCACTAATAATTTCACCTTTCCTGTTGATCGTGCAATAAATGGCATCGAGTAATTTTTCATCAACATAATCTGCAGAAATAAATAAATCATTTCCTGCTTTTACATACTCAACCATTGCATTCACTTCATCTCCCGAGAGTATAAGATTTTTGGTAATTAGAAAATATAGAGAATATGTGCTTGTTGAATCATGCTTTAGTGCATTCCAGGTTTCATTAAAAGGCTTTTCTGCAATGTTGATCCAGTAATCAGGAAATTCAGATTTAAATCCTTTGTAGGCAATGAAAGATCCGAAGGGAAGTTTATCAGTCCTTCTGTAACTTTCATTTAACGGAGGCACCCTTTTTTGATTTTGCTGGCAACTGGCTAAAGCAAAGATCACTACCAGAATTAAATTATATTTTAAAAAAAGTTTCAAGTTTTGGATTATATTTTTTGATTAAAAAACCGGAACTCACCTTTTAATTTTTCATACTTCCCTTTATCAATTAAAAATTGGCCATACCATGTATATTCATAATCACGAGTAAGTTCGCGGAATTCATCATAGTAGTTATGTGCCTCCATTTCCTTTAGATATTCCTTGTTGGTTTTTTCGGCAGTAAAATTTATAAAGCCTCTGTCTGCGAGGTTCTTGAGTGTCCTTAAAAATAAATAGCGGGTAGCAAGATTGAATTCGCTTTTGATTTCTGCTTCTGCTATCAAAGCATCATACGCTGAAACTTTATTTAATTCCTGCATAGAATCTTCATCCGGTTCGCTGTTAATTTGTTTTCGGGATACGAAAATTCCATTTTTAAAAAATACTTTATAAGAAACAAAAGAAATGAAGATAATGGCCAGTACCCAGAAAAATAATTTTAAAGGCCAGCTGTTAAGGAGGATATTTAATGAGGAAGGGTGTGTTTGCCGTTGATGGGAGCGGATGATTTGGCCGCTCTTTTCGTCAATACTCACTGTGTCAGTCTTCAGGTCTTTTTGTTTTCTCAAAAGACTGTCCAGGTAACGCATATAAGAGAATTCGCGCCTTTCCTTCCATTTTAGGATATCGGAATTATTATTTGAATCTTTTTTTTGCAAAGAAGTGTCAACATGCAGGTTGTCTTGCTGTTGAAATTCCTGCATTTGTTCTCCTTGCGGAAGTTTTAAAGAATCCAGCGTTTGTGCTTTACCGTTATGTGAATACAATATGCACAACAACAGTAAACAAACAAATAAGTTAGATTTATATTTCATAGGGAAAGCCATCCTTTATTATTTTTCCGTCTTTCATTTCATAACCAGATATCTGTAGCCGAAGCGGATATATAACGAAATACCATATAATTAAAATGAATGAACCCGCAAGAATCATAATACTGAAAGGAACCGGCAAACCAATATCGACTGAATTTTTTTCAAACGTATTGCTCATTAAATGCGTAATGTAACTTTCAAAAAAAGCGGCAATAATGAAGAAGGGGATAAGGCTGATACATATTTTAACCGCATCTTTCACGCCACGCAGAAAAGAATGTTTGCGTGTATACGTTCCCGGGAAAAGCCATCCGGTTCCTAAAATAATGCCGGCACAACTGGCTATCACAATCGAAGAAATTTCAATAGTTCCGTGGATCCATATTACCAGAACTGACTGCCAGCCTAACCCCTGGGAAAAAAATATGTATTGAAAACATCCAAGCATTAAACCGTTGCTCCACATAAATAATAGGGTGCCTATGCCAAACAAAACGCCAAATATTACAGTTTTAAAAGCTACGCTAATATTGTTAAAAGCGATCATTACAAACATCGAAAAAGGATTGTCATCTTTATAAACACCAAACGGGTCGCCTCTTTGAATGGATGCAATCGTTTGATCGTAATACCCCGGCTGAACGTGATGGTTAAAATATTGTCGCGCGAATTCCGGATCAGTAGTGGAAGAAACTACACCAACGAAGACAAACGAAACAAACAGGAGAAAAGTGAAAAGAAATATTTTGTGATAGCGGCGAAATAAGAGGGGTAATTCGAATTTCCAAAACCTAATTACTCTTGAAAAATTGTGTCGTTTGTTTTGATAAATATTTTGATAAATGGAAGCCGCAATTCCATTGATCCAGCGTGTTACTTTGCTTTTAGGATAGAAAGTTTTGGCATAAGAAAGATCATCTAATAAAGTGATGAAACGATCAGCCATTTCATCAGGATCCTTTGATTCCTCATGCTGATACTGGTTCCATTTCTCCACATTTTTTTTTATAAACCTGGCTTCGCGCATAAGATAAAATTATAAGAACCATTTATTCTGTTATTATACACTGATAAAACGGTTGCTTAAAAAACTTATTTGAATGTGAAACAAATTAATCATTAATAAAAATAAAACGTCAATTTTTATTTTAAAATAATAAATTGCTGTTCATGTCGCTGATACAAATCGAAACTCCTTTTAATATTGATCTTGAATTTGAAATAGCTGAAGTTTATAAAAGGCTTTTTGCTTACCTGGCAGACTTCACCATTTTGCTGTTGTTTTTCATAAGCATGAAATATTTTTATTACGGGGGCTTCAACCTTGCCGACGCTCAAACCCTTAAAAGCCATATGGGGCTTGACATTCTTACGATCTCCATCCCCATGCTATTGTATTCCCTCGTTTGTGAAGTGATGATGCACGGCCAAACGGTCGGTAAAAAAATTTTCAATATCCGCATCATCAGCCTGGACGGTGGCGAACCTTCTTTAAGCCAATATACGATCCGCTGGATATTTAAAGCTTTTGAATGGCCTTTCTTTTTTGGTTATACTTTTTTTAGCCTTAAAAGTATTGTTGCCTACATTATCATGACTGGCTTTTGGGGATTAGTTGTATTGATATTTATAGCGGTTAGCAGGAGAAATCAAAGGCTGGGCGATATTGCGGCAAACACCGTTGTGATCAACACGGATTCTCATTTTTCGGTTGATGACACCGTATTTATGGATATCAGCGATAAAAATTACGTCGTTACTTTTCCTGAAGTTTTAAAATTAAGCGACCGCGATATAAACACTATAAAAAACGTAGTGAATTTGTATCATAAAGAGCAGAACACTCAAACCTGTGACCGGCTTGCATGGAAGGTTCAGGAAGTTCTGAACATACAGACCACTATGTATTCCATCAGTTTTTTAGAAACCATGCTTGCAGACTAT
>JBBQWJ010000150.1:0-8240 GCA_038210685.1 Chitinophagales bacterium
CTTTATTGATGGAATAAGTAAAGTATTTGCCGCAACCGGAGTGCGCGTGGGCTGGGCTTTGGGGCCGGAGCTGGTTTTATCAAAAATGAAAGCGATCAATAGTCATGTCGGTGCATGGAGCCCGATGGCAGAAGAAAATGCAACTGCAAAATTTCTTCTTCAACGAAATCAGGTTAACGAATATCTTTCTACTTTTAAACAGGAACTGAATGAAAGGTTGCAACGCATTTATGAAGGATTTCAGCAATTAAAATCAGAAGGATTCCCTGTAGATGCCTGTGCTCCGCAGGCGGCAATTTATCTTACGATTCAATTAAGTCTTACCAGTAAAACAACAAAAAACGGGGATTTTCTTTCTACTCAGTCGGAGGTAACTTCTTACATTTTAGACAAAGCAAAACTGGCAGTAGTTCCTTTTTATGCTTTTGGAGCGCCAAAAGATTCTGATTGGTACAGGCTCAGTGTAGGCACATGCAAAAAAGAAGAAATTCCTTCTATGTTAAAGCAACTTCAGCAAGCGCTTGAAAACCTACAATAATTTATTACTGATAAGGTATTCTGCGATTTGCACAGCATTTGTAGCTGCACCTTTTCGAAGGTTATCACTTACAATCCAGCAATTTAATGTATTAGCTTGTGTTTCGTCCCTGCGAATTCTTCCTACAAAAGTTTCGTCTCGTTCATGAGCTGTTAACGGCATTGGGTACACGAAATTCTCAACATCATCCTGAACTACAACACCAGGGGCATTTGATAAAATTTCCCTTACTTCTTTCAAATCAAAATCATTCTCAAATTCAATATTTACACTTTCGCTATGGCCGCCTACAACAGGAATACGAACACAGGTCGCGGTTAACTCAATTGTTTGATCGCCGATGATCTTTCTTGTTTCGTTCACCATTTTCATTTCTTCTTTCGTGTATCCGTTGTCCAAAAAAACATCAATATGAGGAAGAGCGTTTTTATCAATTGGATATTTATAAGCCATTTCCCCTTTAATATTATTACGCTCATTTTCCATTTGCTGAACTGCTTTTACACCGGTTCCGGTCACACTCTGATAAGTAGAAACCACCACTCTTTTTATTTTATATTTCTCATGAAGCGGGTTTAAGACCAATACCAGCTGGATGGTTGAACAATTAGGATTCGCAATGATCTTATCATTTTTAGTAAGCTGATGCGCATTTACTTCCGGCACCACCAGTTTCTTATATGGATCCATCCGCCAGGCAGAAGAATTATCAATTACAGTAATTCCTGCTTCAGCAAATTTTGGAGCCAAAGCAAGTGAAGTATTTCCTCCTGCTGAAAACAATGCGATATCAGGTTTTGCTGCAATTGCATCTTCCGCAGATACCACTTTATACTTTTTATTTTTAAAAGTGATTTCTTTTCCGATTGATTTTTCAGAAGCCACCGGAATTAATTCAGTCACCGGAAAATTTCTTTCTTCGAGCACTTGTAACATTTTACTTCCTACAAGCCCGGTTGCGCCCACCACTGCAATTTTCATTTTTATTGGTTTTTAAATTTGGAATGCAAAGAAAAGGATAAAGTTTTATCTTTAAGATCAAAACTACTGATTATGGGTAAAAAGTTCTTAGGGCCTTTTTGTATTTTCCTGTTAATTAATGGTATTGCATACGCACAATTATCCGAAAATTTTAATGATGCTAATTTTTCGGTAAACCCCGTTTGGAGTGGCGACACTTCTTTTTTCATAATAAACAATTCATTCCAACTTCAAAGTAATAGCTTAAACCCTAATAGTAGTTTTTACCTCATTACCCCAAATAAGCTTTGCGTTTCCACCCAATGGGAATGCTGGATGCGGCTGGCTTTTAACCCTTCTTCTACGAATTTTGTTGATACCTATTTAACTTCTTCTTCAAGTAAACCAGATGATTCTTTAAATGTTGGTTATTTTGTAAGATGCGGAAATACGGAAGATGAAATTTCGCTTTATCGAAGGGATCGAAAGGGAATTATTACAAAAATCATAGATGGAGAAAACGGAACTTTAAATCATAGCAATAATAATTTCAAAATAAAAGTGACTCGCGATTCAAATGGTAAATGGAATTTGTATCGGGATCTTACCGGCACAGGAAACTATTATTCGAAGGAAGGTGCCGTTACAGATTCAACTTATACAACATCAGCCTGGTTCGGTTTTGTAATCAAACAAAGTACAACAGGTTTTTTTCAGAAACATTTTATAGATGATATTGAAATAAAAAGTTTTGTTCCGGATATTATTCCACCACAGATTATTTCAGCAACTGCAATTTCGTCTAAAAAAGTGGATGTGCTTTTTAATGAACCTATAGAAAATTCTACCAATATCTTTTCAAACTATTCCGTCAATAATGGCCTGGGAATGCCCGATTCTGTAGTAACTGATTTATACAATTCATCTTTGGTTCATCTCACGTTTTCAGGTACGTTTGTTAACGGTTATGTATATACGCTTATGGTAAACAACGTAAATGACCTTAGCGGAAATGCAATCAGCAATGCTTCAACATTTTTCAGTTTTTACAAGCCACAACAATATGATATTGTAATAGATGAAATTTTTGCTGACCCGACACCACAAGTAGGTTTGCCTAACTACGAATGGATTGAACTTAAAAATACTTCGGGTTTTCCAATTGAAATAAGAGGCTGGAAATTGAGCGATGCAACCAGTACCAGCGGAACTTTTCCCGAATTGAAATTACTGCCCGATAGTTTTATAATTGTTTGTTCCGCTTCGGCAGAACAATCTCTATCGAAATTTGGAAAAGCAATCAGTATCAGTAGTTTTCCTTCATTGGATAATGATGGAGATTTGCTTTCGCTTATCGACGAAACCGGAAAAATTATTCACGCCGTCCAATATTCCTCTGTTTGGCATCAGAATGAATTAAAGAAAAATGGCGGCTGGTCACTGGAGATGATCGATACAAAAAATGCTTGTTCAGGGTTTAGTAACTGGGCGAGCAGCAAAGACAAAAACGGAGGAACCCCTGGAACAAAAAATTCTGTTGATGGAATAAATAAAGATGAAGTTCCACCTAAATTAATGAGAGTGTATGCAAATGATCCCACTACGATTACCCTTGTCTTTAACGAGCCCATTAATAATTTGAAAGCTACTACGATAGACAATTATCGTTTTGATAATAATTTATCCGCTTTGAGTGCATATGCAATTTCACCTTTATTTGATAAAATAACGATTAGCCTCAACAAACCTATTACAGATGGAATTGTTTACACAGTAATTGCGTTAAATATTTCAGATTGCGCAGGAAATAATATTAGTGCTAATAATTCTGCAAAATTTGGCTTACCCCAAAACGCAGATAGTTTTGACATTGTAATCAACGAAATTCTATTTAATCCTTTGTCTTCCGGTGTTGATTACGTGGAATTGTATAACCGCTCTAACAAAATAATTGACCTGGGTAAAATGTATATCGCCAATAGAAACAGCGATAATATTATCAGCAACATTAATCAACTCACAACTGAAAATATTTTATTCTTTCCAAAAGATTTTATTGCAATAACAACAGATCCTGCAATTGTAAAAAGCCAATATATCACCCCTGATCCGGATGCTTTTTTAAATATTAAATCGCTTCCTTCTTATCCAAATGACAAAGGCAGTGTGATTATTTTAAATGAACAGGGAAATATTGTTGATGAAGTTGACTATAGCGATAAATGGCATTTTGCTTTGATCCATAATACCAAAGGTGTTTCTTTGGAGAGAATAGATTATGATGCACCTTCTGCTCAAAGTAACTTTCATTCAGCGGCCACCTCTGCTGGATATGGTACTCCAGGCTATAAAAATTCTCAATATAAATTAACTGAAGAATTTCGTGGTAGCATAACCGTTACACCAGCAATTTTTTCTCCTGATAATGACGGTAATGATGATCTTGCGACCATCAATTATAATTTTACTTCTCCGGGTTACGTTGCCAACATTACCATTTTTGATGCTTCGGGAAGGCCGGTTCGTTATCTCCAGAAAAACTCTTTAAGTGGAACAACCGGATATTATCGTTGGGATGGTTTAGATGATAAAAACAGGAAATTGCCCCAGGGGATTTACATAATCTATACAGAAATATTTAATAAAGAAGGAAATAAAAAGCAGTTTAAAAACACGATCGTTCTTGCAAGAAAAAATTATTAGAAATTGCTTTTTTATTGAATTAGAAAATTATTAAAGTCGGTACTGTCTCCATAAAAAATATTAAAATCAACAGGCGCTTTTATCCCATCTACACGGCCTTTTTCACTATGTTGCCAAAACATCCATTTATTTTTAATCCTCGGTTTATCAGGTTGTAAATAATGGGCAATCCACAAAGGGTACTCTTCAAATCCTGTTTGAAAATAACGTTCATAAAAATCGATATTGGTATAAATGATGGGCTTTATTCCATAGTGCTTTTCCACTTCATTCAGCCAGGTTTTTACTTCCTTCTGCATATCAGTTACAGAAACTCCATGGCTTTTTTCCACATCAAGTACAGGTGGCATATCGCCTGGTTTTAAATTTACGATCTGGATAAAATTTTGAGCTTGTCGTTTGACATTCCTATTCGACACAAAAAAATGATAAGCGCCTTTAGGGATGTTTTCCGCGTCTGCCTGGAGCCAATTTCGCCTAAATTGTTCGTCTACTATACTCGTGCCCTCAGTAGCTTTTATAAAAACAAAACCGATTTTAATTCCCTTTTCCTCCATGTTTTTTACTTCTTTCCAGTTCACAGTACTTTGATATCGGCTTACATCAATTCCATGAATTTCATACCCATTGGGAATTTCTATTTGAAAGCCGGGATAAAAAATATGTGGTGGATAAATGAATAAATTAACCAGGTAATACAGGCCAACGATAACTATACAAAGCGCTAAAAATACTTTGAAAAATGTACCGGAAGAACGTTTCTTTTTTCGTGCCACAAGAGGTTTGCTTAATGTTGATGCAACTGATTTTTATTGCTTCAGTATTTTTTTTGCAAACTTAATACCATTATCAGTTTCTATTTTCAGAAAATAAACACCACGTCCAAAATTCTGAGCATTAACGATATAAAACAATGAGTTATTTATTACAAAATCATTTTTTATCATTAAACTTCCTTTACTGTCATAAATTCTTAGCCGGGCTTTGGTGGAGGTGAAATTTCGCAGGTTTATATAGAATTCATTTAAGAAAGGTGAAGGAAAAATATCTATTTTATTCTCCGCATTCTCTTTTAATTTTTCTGAAGTATTGTTACCCGAAATAACCCAGTAATCAGGATCGATAATTACAGAATCAGCAGCAAACCCAATATCACGGATAAAAACTTCACCATTTCTATTATTATTAATTACAATTGTTTTTTCCTGGCTTGCATTCTTAAATTGCAAAGCAATGGGTAATTCGAAAAATTTAACCGAAGGATCAGAAGTTTTTTGATCAATTTTTATTCGTACAAAATTATTATCCAACTGCGACCATTGAATATTGTAGGTTGGATATCCTTGACCGTAAAACCATTCTTTAAAAAAATAATCCAATTTTAATCCACTTACTTTTTCCAAATTTCTTTGGAAATCTTTTGTTGTTGCAAAACCATAGGCTATTGATGGATCGTTAAAGTAACTTCTCATACCACTAAAAAAAACACTGTCCCCTAATATCCAACGCAACATATATAAAAGATGCGATCCTTTTGAATAAGAAAGCCTTGAATCAAAGATCCTGCTCGCTTTTGTTGTATCGTCAACCAATACAGATCCTCCCGGAAGAGAGGTAATCTTTTCTATTTCCTGTTTGCGCAGCAGTAATGTTAGTTGGGGAAATCGAAACTCTGCGTCCATGCTTGCAAGGTGTGTGGCAAATCCTTCATTCAACCAGATATCCTGCCATGAAGCACAGGTAATTTTATCTCCAAACCATTGATGCGCGAGTTCATGCGCCATAAGGCTTTCATTAGGTGTAACTATAAATGTGGAAGTCTGGTGTTCCATTCCACCACCCCAGCCAAACTGAACCTGACCGTATTTTTCTTTAATAAAAGGATAGTCACCAAAAATGTTACTGTAATATTTCAAAGTTGATAAAACGAGTGGCGTGTTTTGCTGAAACAAGGCAAGGCTTTCAGGATAACAAAAGGTTTGCATCAGCAAATTCACATTTCCCACCTTTACATGATTTGTAAACTCTGCATAATTGGTTACCGCCATGCAAATAAGATAGGTTGCAATAGGATACCGGTGTTTCCAATGAGTAATTTTTGTATTTCCGTCGATAATTTCACTTTTCCTTAAACCGTTGGACGCGGCTGTAAATTGGGCAGGAGCAAAAATGTAAACATCAATAGAATCGGCCTTATCGTTCAAACCATTTTTACAGGGCCACCAGTCACGGGCTCCATAGGGTTCACTCAACGTCCACATTACAGGAACAGAATCATGGACGGAGTTTATAAAAGAACCAAAACCTGAATTTCCAGGCATTCCATGATAAAAAATACTCACAGAATCTAAAGTGCCCGCAGGAATTGAAGAACCGAAATCAATCTTTACCGCGTTATCCTTGTGGGAAAAGGAAAGTAAACTACTTTGTTGTTTTACACTATCAACCACAAGGGAATCAGTCAGGTCATAAACAATCTCTGAAGTGGTAGCCGTAATCAAAAATTTAGAGGTAACATAACCACTGATAAAACGAATCGCAGGGTCTGTATGCCATTCGCACCTGTAGTAGGTTACATCAAAATTATTGGAAGCGGCCGTATTTTTCTCTGATTGTAGCCTGCTGAAAGCCTTGCTTTCAAAAAAAGATATTTCTTTTGTTTGATCTAAGTTATCAACCGGTTTTTGGGCATAAACAGTTGAATATAAAAATATTATAAGGACAACGGATTTTTTCATGATCGTCATTTTAACGCTGGCTTAACCTAAAAACTTGCATCTTAAACTTTTGCAGACTAAGTTTGCACGGTTTTTGCCTTATAGGGTAAATTGAAATTTAAAAATCACCATAAAGTACATCCTTTTCCTCTAAAAACTAAAAATCTAAATTATTCCTGGATTGCGTTTTTATAACGTGAAATAATTATTTGACTAGAAAAAATTCGTCATGAAAAATATTCGATCAAAGAGCTTATTAACGTTGATTATAATTTTGATTATAATTGGCTTTACCACTTCAGCAACAAATATCATTGGCTATACCGGTGAAAATTTTTCTGATTCCTCTGTAGATTCTACTTCTACCGCTTCTTCTGTTGGCAGTAAGCTTGTTTCTAATCCTGCCCGGGTTGTTTATCCTTTGGCTCTTCGCGTGCATCGTGAAGAAAGTAAAGATTATGTAAAACAGTTTGCCCGCAAACAAAGGGAATATATCATCTATATGTTCAGCCGCGGCAAAAATTATTTTCCCAAAGCAGTAAAAATCTTTTCTGAGTACGATGTACCTGAAGAATTTCAGATGCTTCCTGCGTTAGAATCTAATTTCCATGGTGACGCTGTTTCGCATGCCGGCGCCGTAGGTTATTGGCAGTTCATGAGTGAACTGGGTAGGGATTATGGTTTACATATCAGTTCAAAAACTGATGATAGAAAAAACTTTACAAAATCAACTATTGCTGCTGCAAAATTTTTCCGCGATCAGCTGGATTTCTTTGGTGGTGATATCCTGCTTTCAGTTGCTGCTTTCAATTGTGGTACCGGAGGCGTAAAGGTTGCAATGAAAAAATCTAACGTTTCTAATCCTGATTTTTGGGATATTAAAAAATATTTGCCTACAGAAACAAGGATATTTGTAATGAAGTTTATTGCCTTGAATGTAATCTCGGCCAATTATAAAAAGTTCATTAATCACAAATTAAATTTCAGTGAACCGCCTTTAATTCAGCTGGCAATTAAAGATTCTTCTAATGTGGACAACACTGTTGCTGCGCAAAATCCATTGTAAAAAAATTGGATTGATTTTTTAGCCGTTATCTTTGACCTATGGCAAAGGTGAATTATAATGACGCTATTAATTTCTTTTCGAAACTCACGGTTCGCCGGCTTTGGAATGCCGTAAAAGTTTACTCAAGTTATTATATCACACTTTTAACTAAAAAGCCGGTTCAATGGGGATTGCCAATTTCTATTTCATTTGAGCCTACAACTTCCTGCAATCTTAAGTGCCCCGAATGTCCAAGCGGTCTGCGGGAATTTACACG
>JBBQWJ010000151.1:0-8209 GCA_038210685.1 Chitinophagales bacterium
TATTTAACTTCAAACAACTTTAGCATTTTTCTATATTCATCTAAAAACGTTTCTTTCTTATGATGAATTTCCTGGTTTTGAATATATCGTATCACATTAGGCACATGGCTTTTTGAATAGGAAAATGCACCATAGCCTTCCTGCCATCCAAACGAGCCTTTACAAAAATTTCGGGCTTTAATCCATTTGCTACTTTCCGTTTTTACATTTTGTACCAAAGCAGAAATTGATTGATGAGGCCTCATCCCAATAAAAATATGAATATGGTCAGGCATACTATTTATTTGCAACATTTTGTGATCATTTTGCTGAAAAATACCGGTTATATATTTATGTAAATCATCTTTCCATTCTTGCTGTATTAATGAGGCGCGGTATTTTACAGCAAAAACAAACTGGATATGTAATTGGGTATACGTATTTGGCATAAATAATTTTAATTTAAATATAAGATAAATTGCACCAAACGTTCCTACGGAACGAAATTAATTTTTCCTGATATTTTTTCTACCCATTAGATGTTCCTATGGAACATAATATAAAATCAATCTCACACTTAAATCAATACGCAAATTTTACCCAGAATTTCTTAAAACGGCTATATTCCTTAAAATGTGTTAAATTCCCTCAAACGGCATTATTCCCTCGTTCCACCGGAACGATTCATAGGTAGAAACCATTATCCACGTTGCCACGTTTCATCAGAACGATTCATAGGTAGAAACCATTATCCACGTTGCCACGTTCCATCGGAACGATTTATAGTAGAAACCATATCCACGTTTCCACGTTTCATCAGAACGATTCATAGGTAGAAACCATTATCCACGTCGCCACGTTCCATCAGAACGATTCATGGTTAAAAACCATTATCGACGGTCCCCCGTTCCATCGCAACGATTCATAGGTAGAAACCATACCCACGTTTTCCCGTTCCATCGGAACGATTCATAGGTAGAAACCATACCCACGTTTCCCCCGCTCCATCGGAACGATTTATGTATAGAAAACATTATCCAGTTTGCCCCGTTTCATCAGAACGATTCATAGGTAGAAACCATACCCACGTTTCCACGTTCCCTCAGAACGATTCATGGGTAGAAACCATTATCCACGTTGCCCCGTTTCATCAGAACGATTCATAGGTAGAAACCATTATCCACGTTGCCACGTTTCATCAGAACGATTCATAGGTACAATCAATTAACAACGTTTCCCCGTTCCATCGGAACGATTCATAGGTAGAAACCATTATCCAGTTTGCCCCGTTTCATCAGAACGATTCATAGGTAGAAACCATATCCAATGTTCCCCCGTTCCATCGGAACGATTCATGGGTAGAAACCATATCCACGGTTTCCCGTTCCATCGGAACGATTTATGGGTAAAACGTTTTTCGTAAACCTCACCGTAATTAGGAATTCTTTATTGTCGTAACTTCAATCCTAAATTTACAAAAAATCGTTTCTGATTATGAATACTTTTATACCTGTTGGCAAAAGCCGGTTTATTCATTTCCTTACAAAAATTGAAAGCATTCTTGATGAAGCCGCTTCTTCGGATGATCCGGGCAGGTTTATTTATTCAAGCGATATGCGCACCCCCCTTTTTATGCTCGAAGCCTTGAGCAGGATTTACAAAAAAATCCATGCCCATAAGAAAATAAAAAAAATAAATACTGAGTTTAAAGACCTTGAAGATTTCCTTGGACAGATCGATTTTTATGACGGATTTTATAAAGAATTTTTAGATAACAAGCAAATACCCGAACTGGTAACGCTTTATGTAAAAGACAGGGCAGAGAAAAAAATAAAAGAATTCAACAAGCATTTAAAAAAGGAAGATTGGATCGGCAAACATAAAAAGCGTTTGAAAAAGATCTATAAAAAACTGGATTCGATCGAATGGTTTGATCAAAAAAATGATACAATTGCCATTTTGGAAGTGTATCAGGATGATATCGAAAAGATTATCAAAAAATACAAGAACAGTCAAAAAGAATTTACGGAGATAGAAGCAGATGTGCATGAGCTAAGGCGTGAACTAAGGTGGTTGAGCATTTACCCGCAGGCTTTACTCGGATTGATGGAATTTAAATCTGACGGCGAACCTCCTGAGTTTTTAAAGAAATACCTAACTCCTGAAATTATCAATTCACCCTACAACAAAATGCCTGATGGCAGTATTTTACAAAACCATATCCTCCTCAACCAAAATTATTATTTCGGTTTAAGCTGGATGATTGCTGAGTTAGGGAAATTAAAAGACAGCGGGCTAAAAATTGAAGTGTTGGAAAAAAGTATTGCTAAAGTGTATAAAGCCAAAGAAAATGTTTCGCAGCTAGCTTATTCCATTTGTGATGACAACCAGCCAACGATCTTACAGATCCTTGATGAAGCGCATAGCATCAGCAAAGCATTTTTTGATGAAGACATCCTTGAGCACATTGTGGTATCTGTTTTCATTTCATAAATCAAGAATCAGGAAAATTCATTCGTTTACTGTTGAACCTTAACTTATCCCTTATCACTTAGAACCTCCTTCCTACTCTTCTTATACAACAACCTCAAAATAGAAGGAAGCACGATAAGCAACAGCGGAAGCGCTATTATAAAACCACCGATCACCGCAATAGCCAATGGTTGATGTAATTGTGCGCCCGCACCGATTCCTAAGGCCAATGGACTCAAAGCGATGATGGCCCCAAGCGCAGTCATCAGCTTTGGACGAAGCCTCGTGGAAATGGCATACACAACAGACTCATCCACACTTTTATCCACCAGCGTATCTTTAAATTGCAAAAAGGTGAAGATCGAGTTTTCACCAATGATTCCTACGATCATGATGAGGCCGGTGTAACTGCTCACGTTAAGTGGAGTACCGGTAATGAAGAGGGCAATGTAGCTGCCGGCAATACCTAAAACAGCAATGAGCAAAATGGCAAGGGCAGCTTTTACGTCCCTGAATAAAAACAAGATTACTCCAAAGACAAGAATGCTTGAGGAGATAAGGATCATTAGCAATTCAGAAAAAGATTTTTGTTGCTGGGCATAATCGCCGCCGTACTCTACGGTGTACCCCTGCGGAAGGTGGATATTTTTATTAACTTGGCTCTTAATATCTTTTATAGTACTGCCCAGGTCACGGTTATTAAGGCGTGCAGAAACAATGCCCATCGATTGCAGGTTTTCCCGGTCTATTTGAGCAGAGCCGCTGTTCAGTTTGATGGTGGCAAGCTCGCTTATCGGCTTTAGGTTTCCGTTGGGTAAAAATATCTTTAGATTTCTTAATTCGTCAATACTCCTGTTGCGGCTTCCGGGGTACACGAGCCGGATGGGATACACACGGTTTTTTTCAAAAATATTCCCTGCTACATTTCCTTCCAGTGCTGTTTGTACCTGGAACTGGAAGCTGGCCGGCGTAATGCCAAATTGAGCTATTTTATTAAAATCAGGATTTACAGATAAAGACGGCCCTGCAATCACAATTCCGTCAAAAACATCTGCGGTGCCTTTTACACTATCAACGAGCGAACTTACTTCTTTAGAAAGGGCATGCAGTTTTTGAATATCATCTCCAAATATCTTTATTTCAATAGGCTGCACAGAGGTCATCAGATCGCCCAACATATCTCCGATAACCTGCCCGAAATCTACACGAAGTTCCGGCTGAGAAGATTCGATCCGCTTGCGTATGTCTTCAATCACCTGGTCCGTAGTTTTTTTTCTTTTCTTTTTTAGTTCTATCAGGTAATCACCTGTATTAGGTTCAGTAATAAAAAAGCCCATTTGAGTGCCAGTTCTTCGGGAGTAAGCAGCCACCTCGGGCGTAGAAGTGATTATTTTTTCAACCGCCTGCAACTCCTTGTCTGTTTCTTCCAGTGATGTTCCGGGAATTGAACTATAATCAAGCACAATGCTTCCCTCATCCATCTTGGGAAGAAATCCTGTCCGCAAGCGTGGTAGAATCAGGATGATGGAAGCAATCAATGCACCAACAAAAATAAAGCTAATCCATGGGCGCAATATGAACCATTTTACCCAGCCCTGCCTTTGTACTGCCTGGGGTTTTTCCTCTTTCTTTTTTTCCTTCTTTTTTTTATTTCCTGAAAAAAGAAGATAGATGACTGGTAAACAGATCCAGGTAACAAAAAACGAACAAACCAATGTGATGATCATGGTATTGGTAAGTACATTAAAATAGGCACCTGCAACACCACTCATTAAAATAAAAGGAACAAATATAACGATCGTGCTGATGGAAGAACCCACCATTGCCGAAAACAAATAACGAATGGCATTTTGAACGTTTTGCTTATACGGTGTATCCGGATTTTCTTCATGCGTTCGATGTATTTGCTCTACGATGACGATGGCATCATCAATTATCAAACCGATGGAAGCTGCAATAGCACCAAGCGTCATGATATTTAAAGAATAGCCTACTGAATACAATACGATGAGTGTAAGGCCCAGTGTTACCGGTATGGTTATTAAAATGGTAGCACTTGCTTTAAAAGAACGAAGGAAAATTATAGCTACGATGATCGCCAGTAGGAGCCCGACCCACAGTGCATCTGTTACACTTTTCACCACTGTATTTACAAAATCAGCCTGTATGTAATAAGGTTTTAGGGTTACACCTTTTGGAAGGATTTTTTTGAGTTGCGCAATTTTAACTTTCATCTGCGAAGAAACATCCACCAGGTTACTGTTGGGCTGCTTTACAACTGCTACCAGTACCGCTTTCTTTCCATTGGCATTGATCTTCACATACTGCACGGCCTCATTGATCTGTACATCTGCAATATCTTTTAATTGTACTACCCGTTTTCCATTGTTGCCCACCACTAAATTTTCGAGGTCTTTTAGTGATTCAACCGAGGCATCTGTGAGCGTAAGGTAAAGGAACCTGTAGTCAGAAAGATATCCGTTTGAATTGATAAAGTTAGTTTTGCTAAGGGCCGCATTGACAGATTCGGGTGTGATGGAAAGCGCACTCATTTTTTGCACATTCAACTTAACCCAAAATTCTTCCGATTTTCCGCCCATAATAGCAATATCTGAAACACCCGGAACCTGGCTAAGAAAAGGTTTAATGGTATAAACCGCTAACTGTTTCAATTCTATTGGCGAAAGCGTATTGCTTTCCAGCGAATAACCCATTACCGGTAGAATAGAGGGATTCATTTTCGCAACGGTAATATTTACATTGGATGGCAGCGTGTTTCGTATCTCGGCAATCTGTGATTCTAATCTTTGTTTGCTAAGGTCTACATTAACGTTCCAATCCAAATAAGCTGAAATTTCGCAACTACCCCTGCTGGTGGTGCTGCGGATTGTCACGAGGTCAGGTATCTTTTTAATGGCCAGTTCGAGAGGACGGGTAACGGTAACCATCATCCTGTCAACGGGCTGCAGCCCTGCATCTGCGATTATCTTTATTTTAGGAAAGGTTATTTCCGGGAAAAGTGAAGTTTGTAGTTTGGTATACGCAAATATGCCACCTAAAATGAGGACCGCAATTACAACTCTAAGCGGGCTCCTGTATTTTGTAAAATATCCTATCTCCTTTTTATGGGAAGTTTCTGAAGAATTTTCTAAATTGTCATTTTCATTATCCATTCAATCAATCAGTTTTTAAAAACTTTTTAAAAATGAAACTCCTTAATTCCCTCCTTTCGTAGTGTCAGGGGAGACCTTGGAAGAAGGCTGTACGATTACTGAAGCAGTATCCGAAAGGCCATAATTTCCTGCTGATAATATTTTGGCATCGGCAGAAAATTGAGGTGAAAGTATTTGTACCGTGTCTCCCTGTTCAATACCCGTTTTTACCGGCACTTGTACCGCAGTACTATCATTGATCAGTTTCATCACCCAATATTTGGTTTGGGTTTCATCTGACAAAATAGATTGCTTAGGCAATGTTTGGGCATCACTGACAGAACTCTTCAGAATCTTCACTTTAGCGATCAGGTTCTGAGGAATGTTGTGATTGGTATTTACCCGGATGGAATAAGATTGTGTTTGCGAAACCGAATCGACCACAGGCATTGAAGAAGAAATCGTTCCTTCCAGCACTTCATTACCAGGCAATATCAATTGCACCCTTTTACCAGTAGAAACGTACGGGTTGTCCTCGTAAGGAACATTCATTACAAACATAAAACTTTTCGAATCGCTAATCACTGCCAGTTGTTCGCCATCCTGCACATAATCTCCGGGCTGGTGGTTTACCATCATTACATAACCTGATGCATTTGACCGGACAGTATTTACTCCCGAAAAATTAAAACTTGAATCCAATTGGTTTACTGCATTTCCTATGGCTTTGGCTTCCTTTGTTTTTAAAACAAAAAGTACCTCGCCCTGGTGCACATAATCTCCGTATTTAATGTTGGATTTTTGAATGTACCCGTTCAGGTTGGATTTTACATAATTCTGTTGCATGAAAGTGGAAGTGGCGTTCAGTTCAATATATTCATTCAAATGCATTTGAGACACGGTAGTAACGCTAACGGGTGTACGCACATCGGGTGTATCATTGGCACCAGACGATGAAGAATTACAACCGCCAAACAGTAAACCAACAAATAATACTAAAAACAATTCTGTGGCTGGAGTTCTCACCAAACATTTGCTAAAACGCTTCATCCATTTGGCGGGTGTCCCGGTTGGTGCCCCCTCCGGGCGGAATAATAATTCTACAATAGATGTCCATTTTGTTTTCATTAGAATGTTTTATTCTTACTTATTACAATTTCATGTTCCAGTAATTAAGTTGCTGTATCACCTGGTAACGCGCTATCTGGTTTTGCACCACCAGGTTTTTGGCCGTGATATAATTGTTTAGCGCCAGCACATAATCTGTGATCTTTATATCGCCTGTCTCCAGCAACTTTCCATTTACATTTATTAAAGTTTCCAGGTATCCAATTTGTTTGTTGATCGTTGCCGTAAGGCCTTCAAGATTGTTTAGTTGCTGTTGCAATTCCTGTACTTGTTGTTCGTATTGATTATTAAAAAAATCCTGCTTTTTTTGCAAAGTTCTTTCACGGATATTCAACTTTTCAAATTGCAATTGCTTTTGACCACCATCAAAAATGGGAATGGTTAAATTGATACCAAAGCTATAACCAAAATTTTTATAAGGAGAAATAGTAAATGTAGATTGATAACCAGCATCAGCAAAAAGATTCACCTTTGGCCGGTATTGCACCTCCGCAAGTAGCCGTTCATTCTGAATCCGCATGCTGTCTAATTTATAACTCATGAAGAAAGGAGATTCTTTTGCCTGGTAGTTTATTATTACATGTATGTTTGGAGCATCAAGAGTTACGGTAGTCGTATCTACAATTCCCGCAAGGTAATTTAGAGAATCATAATCCATTTTGTATTGAACCCACAGTTGGTTCCTGGTTAATTGCTGTTGTTGCAGCGTTACCAAAAATGATAAATAATCCGACTGCTTGTAAACATTTTGTTGGGTAAGCGCTTTTAATATCTGCTCTTCTTTGCTCAACAATTCAATTACCTGGTCGTTGAAGGTAAGTTGAAGCTGGTCGCCATAGGCCGTAATGTATTGGTTAATTATGGATTTTTTTATATCCTGATTTTGAATTGTCGCTGTATTGTTAATCGAATCATTTTGCAACTGCAGGCTTTCAAACTGAAGGCTCAGGTTTCGCTTATTGTAAATATGTTTATTTAAAGCCACCAGTGCCGAAAGTTGTTGCCCGTTAGTGATCGGAACATCATAACCCCAACCTTTTACTATTGGAGCATAATATCCATTTGCACTTCCTGAAACCTGCCATTTATTTCCCGCAACAATTAATTGGCTGTCCACTTTGTTCTGTAAAATCTGGTTGCGCAGCTCAAATATTCGTGGATCGTTTTGGAGAGATTTTTCAATAAAATAATCCATATTCCGATTTTGCCCCACAGAAAAAAAAGGCAAGAGAACTAAAAGAAATGGTATGAGTAGAGTTTTATACATATTATATAATAAAAGCTATTCCGTTTCTACCGGAATAGCTAATATCGTGCAAATAATTTTTAATTATTCTGATTTTACAAAATTTCCATTGGCATCAAAGATTACATCTTTTCCATTGATCTCAACTTCATAAGATGTTTTACCCTGCGCATCCAATACCTTTCCAACATCACCAAACTTAGCTGTTTTATAATGCTCTTTTATGTAACTG
>JBBQWJ010000152.1:0-8034 GCA_038210685.1 Chitinophagales bacterium
GCCACTTTATTAACGCGGGCCAATAAAACTTCTGCAACACCAAAAGCTACAGCCAGCCATTCGATCCAGCTTGTATCTCTAAGCTGCTGAAGTAATAAATTTATCCAATGTGATAATGGCATTATAGAGAGTGTAAATAAAATTGCGGCAAATATACTTTAGACATTGGCTAAAAAGGTGAAACTTTTTATTGATAGTAAGCAAAGAAATAATTAAGATTTTTAATTGGTAACGTTTATAACAGTAATGCGTAAACGAAAAAATAATTAATTATAAATAGCTAAAGGCTTTTTTAAAATTTCATTTTCCCTTCATGTTCGGCTTCTACATTTGTTTTCGTAATCAATTATTAAACAAACGCAAAAACAATAATGAAAATGGACAATGAAGAAAAAAAATAAATTTCATTTTCCCTTCATCTTCGGCTTCTACATTTGTTTTCGTAATCGATTATTAAACAAACACAAAAACAAATAATGAAAATGGACAATGAAGAAAAAAAAATAAATTTCATTTTCCCTTCATCTTCGGCTTCTACATTTGTTTTTGTAATTAATTAAACGCTTAACCTTAAAAACAAAAATCATGAAAAAGACATTATTAATTTCGACAGCTTTCTTTTTATCAGCGGCTTCATTTGCCCAAACAAAAGTAAACAACAGTGAAGCCCTCAAAGGCAAAACCAGCATTCAACACAACAATGCCGGAACCCAGATGAATAGTTCTGAAAAGGCTTCCTCTGCAACCACTATTCACTCCGGTATTGTTGAGAATGCCGAAGAGAGTTCTTCTGCAAAAGAAAAAGAGGGTAACCAGGCAATAATTTCTGAAAAAGAGATGGTAGCGGCAAAGGCAAAATCAAAAGTTCAACAAACAAAAAAAGTAGCTGCCAAAGACCGGTCAGTTTCTGCTTCAGCAAATTCAAATACAAATGTTAGTACCAATGCTGAAGGCAATAATCTTAATGCAAATTCGTCTTTACATGGTAGTGAAACTGTATCAACAACAGGTGTAAAAACGGAAACAGGTGCATTAAAAAGTGCAGGTAAAGAAAGTGTTCACGCTACATTGAAAGGCGCCAACCGGTCGCAGGTAGCAGTAAATAAAACTGAGATTGCTGCTGATCATAAGATCAAAACTGCTTCTGCAGCCGGTGTAAAAACAAGTGAAGCAACGATACATTCTGTTCGTGTAAAACCGGTATCTGTAAAAACAGGGGCTCATATAAAAACCGCTGCCGGAATCAGGATCAAATAAGAATACTAAAGCGGGTTTTGCAGTAATTTGCAAAACCTGCTTTTTAAAATTAAAGAATGAAACGCACCAATATATTAAAGGGTTTGATAGTTGTTATCTGCATTGTAAGCCTGCCACATTTTTCGTTTGCCGGAGATGGCAAACCTGCAACAAGTATCAAAATGGATTATGCTTTAATCAACCAAATAGTTGCTGATACTACACTTCCCGCACAGGATCAAAAAACTTCGGAAAAAAAAGAAGAAAAGGCAGACAATAATGATCCTGTGGAGGTGGTTAAAGTAATTCCGAAAGCACGGCGACAAGCTATTCCGATGCCGGTAAAAATAAACGTGCAACCGGTTAAAATTATCAAACCAAAAATTATCAAACCCGTTCTTAAACCTGTGATCAAAATACTTCATTAAATCAAAAGCTTAACCTCATGAAATCATTTTTTTTATTTATCGCGCTGGCCTCAAGTTGTATGTTTAGTTTTGCTCAAACGGATAGTAATTCAAGTGCGGCTGATAGTACAGTAGCAAAATCTACATTAACACTTGCTGCCATTTATGCAAACGATGCAAGTTATTACGGTCAAAAGGCGCAACAAACAACGCCTTATGTGGCTGTTGCAGCCAACTACCAGCTTAAGTCAGGATTTTATTTTACAGCACAATCCTATAAACTTTTAAATGACAATTCATCTGCAATTTCAGCGGCTGCTGTTGGTGCAGGCGTTAATTTTAAACTGGCAAAAAAACTCACAACAGATTTAAGTTACAGTCATAGTTTTTATCCTTCTTATTCGCCGCTTCTCCAGGCTGCCAATGTAGATAATGCAAGCCTTGTTTTCTCTTATGACAGTTGGATAAAACCAACATTAACCGGTGATTATGCATTTGGTAAAAAAAGTGATGCGTTTGTAACAGGAGGCCTTTCAAAATCCATCAATCTTTTTAGCATCACACAAAAAGATATTGTAACTATTGAACCCTCCGCAAATGTGGTTGCAGGTACGCAGCATTTTTATCAAACTTATATCAAGAAAAAGAAGTTACACGATAGCGTTTTAGGGATTTCTCCCATTCCTGTTTTTGGAGGTTCTTCATCAACTTCTCATGCTGATACAGTAGCTACAACCAACTTCAACGTTTTATCTTATAATTTCAAAATTCCGCTTGCCTATAACAGGTCGCATTATTTAATCCAGGCAGAGTATCAATTATCTTTATTAAGCGATCATGTGGCTGCAAACAAACAATTAAATTCTTTTTTAACTTTCAGTTTTTATTACCAGTTCTGATATCATGAAAACACTGATCATTGAAGACGAAAGATCGCTCTCGCGTGAAATGAAAACGTTTTTAGAAAAAGCTTTTTATCTCTGTGATACGGCATACAATGCCGCAGATGCAAAAAAACTAATGATAGACAATGAATATGATTTCATCCTGCTTGATCTTGGACTGCCGGATAAAGATGGATTGGATCTTTTAGATGAAACCAAAAAGTTGTGTCCAAATGCGTCTTATATTATTCTTACCGCAAGAGGCGACCTGGAAGACAGGATAAAGGGACTTGATCTTGGTGCTGATGATTATCTTCCAAAACCTTTTTCATTGCTGGAATTACAATCAAGAATGCAGGCCATTTCACGAAGAAAATCAGGTAATAATGATCCTGTTATGGAATTGGGTGATTTCATTATTGATCTTAATAAACGCACGGTTTACTTTGAGGAGACAGAAATTGAATTATCAAGAAAAGAATTTGACCTGTTGAGTTATATGATTTTGCATAAAAACAGGCCGCTCACACGGCTTCAATTGAGCGAGCATATATGGGGAAATTTTTCTGATGATGATTATGATTCTAACTTTATTGATGTGCACATTAAAAACATCAGGAAAAAGATGAGCGCCCATGCACCGGTTGATTGGTTGCAAACGCTTCGTGGTATTGGTTATAAAATAAAAATGTAACAGTGAAACTTCTGTCTAAACTTACACTCTTTATCACGCTTTCCAAACTGCTGATCGTGGTATTGTTTGTGTTGTTGCTTCCTTCATTGGTGGGCTACGTAAGTTTTCAATACAGTAATTATTATTTGCGGCAGCAAAAACAAAAAGTCCTTTCAGAAATAAAAGAAAATGGAATTGATTATTACCTGCAGGGCGACAGCGCTTATGCAAGTTATACGATGCTTAAGGAAGAATATATTTCGATTCTTCCTTCTGAAAATGAAATAATTCGCGATACTATTGAAACTGCTAAAAGAGTAGTAGGAGAGGACACCCTTACCTATCGTATATTAACTCATGAATTGACAGGGGCCAATAAAAATTATGCTCTTGAAATTGGCAGAACCACGTCAACCATCGGAGAGTATAATAATTTGTTGCAACGTTTTACTTTGTATGTATTAATTGGATTGATCGTTTTAAGTATTGTCGTTGATCTTATCTACACCAATATTTTGATAAGGCCACTTACGAAGATTGTAAAGACCAAATTACTGAATAGGAAATTTCCATTTAAGGAACCCCTTTCGCCTATAAAAACATCAACGGAAGATTTTAAAATTCTCGACAGTTCCCTCATAAGCCTGATGGAAAAAATTCATGAAGCATTTGATAAAGAAAGAGAGTTTACTTCGAATGCTTCGCATGAACTGATGACCCCCATCAGCATTCTTCAATCGAATGCAGAAAACCTGATGATGGAAGAAGACATCAGTGAAGACATGCAGGATAAGATTTCAGGTATGATGCGAACAATTAACCGCCTGAAAAAAATGGTGAATTCGCTGCTTTATATTTCACGAATTGAAAATGACCAGTTTGCAAAAAGTGATACCATAAATGTTCATAAATTAATTACAGAAGTGATGGAAGAACTTTCTTACCGGCTGGAAACCAAATCCATTCAATTCACCAATGAAGTTTTAACAAATGTGAAGATCAAACAGGTAAATCATGATCTGTTTTTTCAATTGATTTATAATCTTATCAACAATGCCATAAGGTACAATAAAGAAAATGGTACGATTACTTTAAGCGATCAATATGCTCGCGGAAAACACTATCAGTTGTTTATAAAAGATACAGGCATTGGAATTAAAGAAGAAGAACTTGCCACCATTTTTAACCGGTTTAAAAAATCCGGGAAAGACAAAGGAGAAGGCTTCGGTCTTGGATTATCTATTGTAAAAAGTATCACATCATTTCATGGATTTTCAATTTCCGTTTCTTCTGAATACGGAAAAGGAACGGTGTTTACTATTTCTATTCCGGCAGATTTGATAGAAGATTAAGGGAGATTCCCCCAGATCACCGGTGATGCATACATGCAAATATTCGCAGGATTATTACATTAAAAAATCAGTGGCAATCAGCCAACATAATCTGCGCCTATCTGCGGGAAATATATTCAAGATGTTACTACGCTTCTTGATCTTCTCTTTCTACTGCAATGGTGCATTCGCCAACCAATGCAGCCAATGCACCCACAGCAGCAAATAAAGGTGCAAGCACAGCGCCCACTACACCAATTGTTAATGGGAAACTCATTATTTCCTTTCCTGATTTATCGGTGATGGTTATACGCCTTACATTTCCTTCTTCAACCAATTCTTTTATTTTTTGAAGAAGGTGTTCTCCTTTAATGGTAAAAAATTCTTTTGCTTTCATAGTGAGTTTTTTTAATGGTGAAGCAGATGGCGACTTTGTTTCAACATAGTTCCCTATAAAATTAGGTTGATTTTTTTATTAAAATAAAAAAAATAAGAACGCATCTTAAAGCAGTTAACACAAAGGAGAAGTACTTGCCTTATACTTTTTTTTTAAAAAATGCAGATTTTCCAGTTATTATTTTGCTGCCTGAACCATTGCATTTCACGGAGATAGAATTAGTAAACAAACAAATTTCCTGAATTTTATTTTGAATTAAATCTCATATCCCGCAACCACTTTAGCCCGTTTCCAGTAAATTGCATCATAATCATTAATTGAAATTAATAATGAGATCCAATTTATTTTACTGCTTATTAATACCGGCAGTAGTTTTTATTTCATGCGCTTCTTCTAAAAATACTTTGACCAATCATCTTTCAAAAAAGGAAAAGAAGCAAGGCTATCAATTATTGTTTGACGGTAAAACGATGAATCAATGGACAGGCGCTACCGATAGCTATATTCCTGAAAATGGCACGATAACCATCCATCCGGAAAAGGGTAGTGGCGGGAATCTTTATACCAAAAAAGAATACAGCGATTTTGATTTTCGTTTTGAATTTAAGCTTTCTCCCGGCGCTAATAATGGTGTAGGCATCAGGGCACCGTTGCAAGGCGATGCTGCTTATGTGGGAATGGAAATACAGATTTTGGATAATACAGCTGCTGAGTATAAAGATCTCCATGATTATCAATATCACGGTTCCATTTACGGTGTGGTTCCTGCAAAGCGCGGTTATTTAAAACCTGTAGGCGAATGGAATGAAGAAGAAATAATTGCGAAGGGGCCAAAAATAAAAGTAATATTAAATGGTACTGTTATCACTGATGCAGATATAACGGATGCCCGCCAAAATGGAACGATGGATGGAAAGCTGCATCCCGGTTTGAAACGCGATAAAGGGCATATCGGTTTCCTGGGACATGGAACAATAGTTCAGTTTAGAAACATCCGCGTACAAGATTTATCAGGGCAATAAGAGGTTGTGATTAACTTTTTGGTCCTGTCACTCCTATTGGTTTATTATTGCGGAAGAGTAAACAAACAAATTCTGCTGATCTTTATTTTTCGTAATTTCAGTGCTGTCTGAAATCCAACTCAAAAAACATAGCCGATCTTTATGTTAAGGGGAAGATTAAAAGTGACAGTTTTACCCGGCTCCTCTAATTGGCTCAAAAGATCTATACCTTTTGCACGCGGATAAATATGGGTTCTCCCATTATCCGTAACGTTTCGTTGTTTAACGCCGATTCCTGCGCACCAATCAATAATGAAGCGGTTCAAAATAATTTGCCTTCCGTATTTCAGGTTAATCGAAAATGTCTTCCTGTAAATAGTGAAGCCTTCAGATTTTACCTCATTGCTTGTTGTATCAATGTATTGCAGTTCATTATTGTAATGGTTATTGTTCAAAACCAGGTCAAGCGAAATATATTTTCGGCGCATGCCTGTTGGTTCAAAAAAATATTTTTCTTCTACAGAAAGGCGATAACCATGAAAAGCATGAAAACCAAACACGCCGAAAAGGTCTATGTCATAAGAGCCCGAAACCTGTGTTGAAAACCTTTTAGAATAAAGCCGCTCATAGCTTAACTCAATTCCCGGATTGAAAAGATCAACGAGCCTGACAGGAGAAAATTTAATTTGATTTTTGTAAAACCCGCTGTTATCCTGCGCTGAAAGTATGTAAGGGAAAATACTGAATATGAAAATGAATATTTTTGTAAGCAATTTATTTTGGTTTTGAAGATAAATGTAAAGAAGGTTTTCTATAATCGCAAGGCTAATTTTGAAAAAGAAATATTGAATTTTGAAGTACTTTAACTATCGTGGTTTTAGGCCTGTGCCTTTCAAGTTAATCCTTATTCGTTTCTTGTAACAATCAAAGAGTTTTTCAATATCCGATATTGAACAAGAATTATCAAAAGTTGAAAGTACAGAAATCACCATTCACAATTTACCATTTCACTTATGGTAATTATTTCCCCAAATCGCATAGCGTTTATATATGCCAGGTAATTCCGAAGAAAATTTACTCCAATCCCTGTTTGCCTTTGGGCTCCAAAGCACTTCACTTAATGCGCTTATGCGGGGAAACAGTTTATACTCAAGGTCCTCCATATCGGGGGAATATTCTGTCCAGAAACATCCCTGCGCCCCTAAAGCATACTTCGCTTCCTCTGCAGTTAATTTTTCGGGAGCGGGCTCATAATTATACACTTTTTCAACCGGTAAAAAACTGCCACGGCTTACACTGTCCTGTGGTTGTTGCAAATAACAATATTGTTGAGGTGTCATAATTACATTATGATGTTGATTTGCTGCTGCTACGCCACCTTGTTCACCGCGCCAGCTCATTACCGTTGCGTTTGGCGCCAGCCCGCCTTCAAGAATTTCATCCCAGCCAATTATTGTTTTGCCTTTGCTGTTTAAATATTTTTCAATGGTGCTGATAAAATAACTCTGTAATCCCTCTTCATCTTTTAAATTTTTGTCTTTAATTAATTGCTGGCAAAACGCCGAACGTTTCCAGGTATCTTTAGGGCATTCGTCGCCGCCGATATGAATGTACTTCGATGGGAAAAGCTGCATCACTTCATCCAACACATTTTCAAGGAATTTAAAAGTATAATCAGAAGGGCAATACACATCATCAAAAATGCCCCATGTTTGCTGTACCTGTTTCCCTGTGCGGCTTCCGCTCCATGGCGTTTTAGGTGAAATCGCTGTTGATTCCTTCGGGAAGCAGCTCAATTGAGGGTAAGCGGCAATGGCTGCCGAAGAGTGTCCGGGCATTTCAATTTCAGGGATAATGGCAATGTACCTGTCCTTTGCATATTTCACAATTTCTTTAACCTCCTCCTGTGTATAAAAGCCACCGTAATGCAGGCCGTCATTTCCTGTACCTGGGTAATGGCTTATGATGGTTCCGTTTCTAAATCCACCAACAGAAGTGAGTTTTGGGTATCTTTTTATTTCTATTCTCCAACCCTGGTCGTCGGTTAAGTGCCAGTGAAAAGTATTGAACTTTTGATACGCCAGGTAATCAATATATTTTTTTAT
>JBBQWJ010000153.1:0-7985 GCA_038210685.1 Chitinophagales bacterium
AAAAGCTATTATAAAAAATTAAATTTCGGCAAGATGGAAGTTTTTGCCCATGTAATAACACTGGCTAAATTACCAAATGACTATGCAAATTACAATGAAACATTTTCTGAGTTAACTACTTTGATGAAAGCTTACGGATTAAGTGTCTTGCAGGGTAAATGACATTGAATCCAGCTTTAATTCAGGATCATCCTGCCAAACAATTTTCTTATTTTCTTTATTCGCCTGAATAACAAGGTCTGTAATCTTTTTAATACCAAAAGAGAATTCACCAGCCATTAACTCCTGGTAAGTCTGGCCTGTACGTGAAAGGTAATTTTTTATATCGTCGTTTGATTGATTCATTATTAGATATTAAAGTTACTAATTAAAATAAGAATATGCAATATTTGTCCGTTTACTGGTTTACAATTTAATTTCAAGTTCTTCGCCGGTTAAAGCGTAATTTAAGTTCTGTAATTCATGCAATTTTAAATTCCTCCTTTCTCCCAGGCATTCATAAATACTAAGATGCCTTTCATAATATGCCGTAATATTTGAGAAAGGGTTTTCTGAATCATCAACTAAAAGCATCATTCTTTGACTGCAATATCTTGTAAATCCTGTAACCGATTTTGTTGTTTGTTTTTTAAACCCGTACTTATCCAATATTTCAGGCGTTAAAGGAATTGGGAATACTCCATTTAATAACATAAATCCCTGACCGGTTGATTCGTCTTCGTTCTTAAATGGTTCTGAAATTGCTACCATTTTTGCATCTACTGAATATATTTTACTATATACCCAATTCCCAGCTCCGTCAATAAAATATACCCAATTCCCAATCCTTAATTCTTGTGCGGTTATCATACAATTATTTTTTAAGTATTTTATTGATATCAATCAAAGTGCCGTCAGTTTCCCGCCAATAGATGCAGCCGAAATAATCAGCCGTGTAAAAAGTGCCGCCTTCTTCCAGGTGTGATTTGCCATCGAGCGCTACTTTCATCGCAACAGTTGTATTGTGGCAAATGCCGAATGAATCGCCTGTGCGCTGGAAGATATCTTTTTCATAAAAGAGGCAAGTACTGCAAAAATGAGGTTTGGGCATTTTAGAAATAATTTACCATTGTTCGTAAAAGGATTTTAATTTAATTTTTAAATCTTCCAATGCTTCATTTGGGTTTTCACCTTTACCAATTGGTAATATTTCATCTGAATGTTCCATCCAAAAAATTGATTCTTCCGGATCGCCACCTCCAATTTCTTCCGGAATCTGATCTGAATCTAATTGGAAGGCTAACCATTTTGAACCAGAATAGCTTCCTCCGTACCTGTCCTCTACAATCGTAACAGGATAAACATGCCCTTTAGATAATTCTTCTAATTCAATCTTTTTTGTCACCGCGTTTAAATCTGCAAAAGGAGTTTTATTCATAGATTATTTTTTTGCTAACTTAAATAATAAATTAGATTCCTTTTAAGCCCATTTGAAACACTGAAAAATCTATCTGATAATTCAGTTGACATACTTGCTTGTTTTTGCAAACTGTCTAAAATTTTAGCAAAGTCAGGTCTTTCTATTTCACCTAAGTTTACTCCTTTTTCTACATAGACTGCGTTGTTATCATTGTACATATTTTATAAATGGTAGCCTTTACACCAAAAGGTTTTAAATCAATTTTCAGTTTTTCAAATAAGCTTCTTTCAGCAACATAATCGCGGATTGCCCAAGGCTTATTTTCTGCCCTTTCTTTTTCCTTTCCTTCATTTGCTTCTCTAAAATAAGCTCAAATACATTCTTAGGTATTTCCCTTAATGTTACCTGCGGCGTTTGACCCATTGCTTTTAATTTTGCATCAAATGTACACAATGTGCAGAATAATTTATCATTCGGATAAAAAAATAATCTAAAAGAGTAAGTTTGTACAGCATTATTTAATAATCAAAATATAAATTCCATGGCAAAAGCAACTCCGGCACAAAAAGCATCACGCGCAAAATTCGCAGCAATGGTAAAAAGTACCTCTACCAAAGTAGGTAAAGCGGCTGCTAAAAAAAGCAAGCCTTAATCATTTTTTATCAACACAAAAAGAATCCTATTAAAATGGAAAAAGTTCTTGTAGTACGCAAACCAGACCGCACCATCCATAAAGTGCCTATTGAAAATAAGGCTAAAATTATGGGCTACAACAACAGGCTTCCGCGCCGTGACCAGTGGAATATTGAAGAAATGGATGAAAAAGAAGCGGAGAAACTGCCTTTCCACGATGCCAATTATGTTACTAGCGGCGATGCGCAAACAAAGATCAAGCAGAAAGATGACCAGATAAAAGAACTGGAAGCAAGGCTCGCTTTGCTGACTGCCGGTGATAACGCTGCTGAAAAATCAACCAACAATAAAACTGTAAAAGATGCGGCTGATAAAACGGCTGCTTCTTCTAAATAAATATTAATTTTTTATGGCCGTAAAAACAGGAGTGCTTATTGAAAAGCTTTTTAAGAAAGCCGGAATAGACACTAATAACGAAGAGCTGAAACCCATATTTGCGATTGATACGGAAATGCCGGATGAATATGCAAACAAAGTAGATGGCGCTTTGCTAACCCTGGAAGCGGCAAAAGGAAACCCTGAAATAAACAGGATGCTCCGCAAAAGCCATTTTGATACTGTAGACCAGAAGCTGGTGGATATCATAAAGGAATCCGGAGTTACGCTGGGCGATGATTATGAAAAAGAGCCCAATACTTTATTAAAGATTGGCATTCTTTCCAAAGCATTAATTGATGCGGGGAAAAGGAAAGCAGAATCTACCAATAAAGAAGGCGTGCATGAGCAATTGAAAAAACAGGCTGATGAATTTGCGGGCAAAGAAGCTACTTACCAGAGGCAATTAAAAGATATTGCTGATAGTATGAGCGCTAAGGAAAAGGAATTCATGAGCACAAGGGAAACCGATTTAACTGAATTTAATTTAGATAAAGTTCTTTCCGGGAAAGATTACATCTTTCCCAAAGAAATGGACAGCGATGTAAAGGTTAACGCCGCTAAACTAGCTGTCAAAAATGAATTGGCAAAACAAGGATTGGTAATAAAACGTAACGAGGCTGGCCAGTTGGTAATAACCGACAAAGAAGGCAATCCTGGTTACACAAAAACCCATGAGAAAGTTGAAACCAATTCATTCATTGATGGGGTACTTGCCCAAAATAAGTTGTTGAAAATAAACGATCCTGATATCAACAACGGAAACAACGGATCAAATGGAGCACCCGCAAATCTCGGCAACAGGGGTAATAATAAAAATACCGCTGTTATTAATGAGATCAATGCCCAGATAGCCCACCTACAGGACTAGAGGAGCATGTGTTCACCTACTCTTTTTTAATTTTTACAAATCTTATTTACAATGGGAAAAGGCTTAGCGTACGCGCTACTCGTATCCTCCGCGGAAGCATTTAAAGATGACTCTCCAATGGAGAAGATAACCCCTTACGGTTATATGGAATATTTGCTAAACAATACCAAACCAAATGTCATTAATTCAGGCATTGATGACGGAAGTGGTTATATCCGCGATGTAAAGATCCGCTACATGCAAAGAAGTGTTTTAGGGCAATCAGTAACTACTGATAATTGTTCTGTACAGACACGCTCTGCTTACCTGGAATCTTCTGTTCCGGCAACCATGTTCCGTGCATTGGGAATCGCCTTTGATAACGACCAGATTTCAAAGTTCCAGAAGGATGCTTTGCAGATCGTACAGCGTGGTACGCCACCTACGCAGATGATGCAGGAAGTTTGGGATGCTATCATCAACCAGGCAAATGGATTCTTTGGTGATATCAACAATGATTTATTGACCATGCAATCTACCAACTTTGGCAAAAATGTAACCACAGGTTCTAATACTGCCAAGGCTATCAACTTTGCGTTGAATGCTACCAATAATGACCTTACACAAGGCATGACACAGGTATTGGCAGATGCTATGGTAAATGAATCAAAAATGAATGGCAGTTCAATTGTTGGTTCAGGGCTGATCCTTAATTATTCATTACAACAGCAAGCCAAAGGTTTTGACCAGGCTGGTGTGAATACCAAATTGCTTCAGCTTCCTAATTATTTGTATGACCCTTATACATCACCAACATGGGGCGCGAATAATTTTGGTTTGTTCCAAAAAGATGCCGTTCAGTTGATTAATATTTGCCGCTTCCGTGGCGCTAAAGCAGGGTTGCTTGGTGGTGATTATTTCTTCACACTGAAACTTCCAATTATGGACAGCGTGGGGCAAGGCACCTACCAGAATTTTGAATTTGATGTACAGCTTACTTACCGTAATTGTGTGGAAGAAGTTCAAATCGGAACCTATGATGCTGATACAAACCCTCCGGTACAATTGGCAAGAGGTTGGAACATTATCCTGATGAGCTCTTATGCCCAGGTAAATATTCCTGCTGATTCTTACCAAACTGCTGACAGGCTTTTTGGAAACAACGGCACATATCTATATCACGCCACGAATACGTAGAATAAATTTTATGGAAACGACATTTATTTATGCTCTTTTAGACGGTGAAAATGTGAGATATATTGGTAAATCAAACGATCCACAAAGAAGATTTAGAGCACATCTAAGAGATAAATGTAAATCCCATAAAACTAATTGGATCACACTTCTTAAAGAAGAAGGAAGGCTTCCCAAAATTGAAATCATTGACGAAATTCCTTTTAATAAATGGGAATTCTGGGAGCAGTTCTACATAAGTCTTTATAAGAGTTGGGGGTTCGATTTGATTAATAAAAACGAAGGCGGGATTGGAACGGGTGTTTTAAATGAGGAGCAAAAAGAAAAACTTTCAAAAATCCATAAAGGGAAAATAATTAGTGAAGAGACAAGAAAGAAAATTTCAAAAGCAAGGAAAGGCGTGAAATTGACTGAGGAACAAAAGAAGAATTATGGCAAAAAACTTAGAGGATATAAGCAGTCCGATGAACATAAAGAAAAGAGAAAAATACATCGGAGCCATGAGATGCCTCAGCATGTTAAAGAAAAATTATTAGTAGCGAACATTGGAAGAAAGTTTACAGAGGATCATAAAAATAAAATATCACCACTGGGCCGAAAACATTCTGAGGAAACGAAAGCTAGGATTGGTTTTAAAAGTAAAGAAAGAATGAATACGGAAGAAGGAAAAGAGTTTATGCGCAACGTTCAAAAATTAAGATGGATATGATCAGTTGCTTAAATAACAGGATAGGGATAGCCGGATGCGATGCGCCTTCAACCGAAGCCGTAGAAGCTTCTGCACCCGGAGTAAGCCCGGTGGTGCCAGCCGTAGAGGCTCTTCCTATCCTGCTTATTAATGACCTCCCGGGATGCCCGCTATTAAAGATTGATTCTTTGACTGATGATGAAAGGGATACTTATTTAGAAGTGTGGAATTCTATTGCAAACAGGGCCATTCAGAAATTTATGGTTTTGGTAAAAGCAGAGTTCAATAAATGTTTCCAGATTAATGATAAAACGGTTTTGGAATGCCTCATTTGTGAGAACAGCGATTCATTCGATGTGCCACTTTGGTATCTGCATGGAACAGAGCTGATGATTGAATTAACCAGTTCTGATAACCTTAACCGGTACACCACTATTGATTTGGATAAAGCCGAAAGGTTGAAAGGTGAATTCTATGCAGAGTTTCAAAGTTTTTTATCCGATGCAGTAAGTTCGATTGATACAATAAAGAGCGATTGCATTACCACCTGTTTAGAAGGTAATGACATTTTAAGATGGGTTTATCAAACGCCATGGTAATATGATAGAATATAGCAGCAATATGAAGGAAATAATGGATCAGAAGCTTGCGCAATTGCAGGCGCTGAAAGATAATGCTGACCCTGTTATAAGAACGGTGGCTATGGTGGTTGCCTCTGAAATGGTGCACAGGGTACATGTAGATGGCAAGGATAGTTCAGGAAACCAGATTGGCACTTATAGCCCGGAATATATGAGAGTAAGGACTGGCAGTTATAAAAATGCTGAAAAGTTTTCGAAGGGTAAAAAGAAAGGCGAATTGAAAAATGCCGGGAAATATACGAAAGGGCTGGATATAAAAATATCAGGCACAATCGTATTGGATTCGGAAAAGAAAGGAACATTACGGCCTCAATATCATCGTTCTGCAGACACTAAAGTTATCCTGTCATTAACCAGGCAGATGGAAAGTGATTTGACTGTTTGCGAAACAAACCCTATCAAAACGGATAATGGATATGGCATTGGTTATTTGAATCATTTTAATTATCAAAAAGCTTTGTGGTGCGAGGAAACGTATAAAAAACCAATCCTTACAGAGCTGACAGCGGAAGAAAAAGCGCTGGCAGATAGCACGGCACAGAATTTTACAACAGAATATTTAAAAGCAAGTTGAGATGCCTTTTTTAAACCAGATAACAGAGTTTATTAATGATGTACTAAAGGCAGGTTCTTTGAATAAAGCCAAGCTTCAACCGGCAAAGTATTATGGTATTGCCACTTCTTTTGCAAGAAAGAAAGATACAGGGGTTTTAGGAAAACCCATGGTAATAGAAATGCTACCGGCCATATTAGAAGCTGGCACTATTAAAAATTTCATCACGGCAGATAGCAAAGTGGCTTTGCAGATTTACCACAAAGTAATCAGCAATGTTTATAGCTATGAAAAGAAAAGCTATGGTGATAATTACGATATCAAATGCTCAACAGACATGAATATGGTGGCCTTATTCAACAGTAAGCAAACCGGCAGCGCTAAAGAAGTGCTGGAACCCGTTGTACTATTTGGAATGCCACAAAAATTAAGTAACGCATTAATTGCGGACTTAAAAATTATTAAATGTTTGATAACCCCGGTTTCCAGCAACATGGACCCGCTATCGGTTTTCAAACAGGAATACCCACAGGCTGATTATATTCTAAATGAGAATACCAGCATGTTTTCAATACGGTACAGGATCGAAATGACTTTCAGCCAGGCATGTGTTGATAATTGCTTATGCTGATTTATTAATTAATTAATCAAATAAAATTTTAAACAAAATGGGACTAAATCAAGTAAGATCTACTACAGGTGGATTGATAAGCGCTAGCAGGGCTTCTAATGTAAATACTACCGATGCCACACCTACAATTATTGACACCCTGACTTTGGGTGCCAACTCAGCAGGAGTAATTCAGTATACTGCAAAAGGAGTAGCTGCTAATGGCGATGCAATTACCATTTCTCAAATCGTAAGGTTTAAGAAAGCATCTGGCACACTCACTTTGGGCACGCCTGCTGATATCCTTGCCTCTGTAGTTGACGCAGGATTAAGCGGTGGCAGCATTGCGATAAGCGCTGCATCAAACAATATTAATGTAACCGTAACAGGTAAAGCAGCCGTGAATGTTTCATGGAAATGCGTCATTACAATATTGTAAAATATTTTTTAAGGTATTTCAATTTATTCAAACCAATTAAATTTCTAAAACATAATGGAAATTAAAAATGACCAACGCCAGTTATCGTATTCTTCGATATATGGCTGTTCCCTTGATTTGGGAACGCACTATTGCGACCCCTGCTTAGATGACAGGGAGTTTGGCCGCGTACGCAGCGGAGGGTATATCAAAAGTTCTTACCTGGCTACTTTATTGACTGACCCAACGAGCCTCTCAGCATGGACAACTGGTATTGCCAGCGGTGATATCATTATGATACCTGAGACCGGAGGAACTTATGATGCAGGCACACCGGTATCATTGAAAGGATATGGCGACAGGAAGGTAACCTATGGTACCAGGGATATGACCATTGTAATGTCTGATCCTAATTATTTGTCAAACTATGCGTTTTACAATACCATAAGCCGCCAGACAGATTTGGTGCCTTTCTTCCGGACCAGTAGCCTCGTCCACATCTTTGATACTGTAGCCACTATTCTCGCCAAGGACCCTGTTGCTGATGATATAGCCTCTGAGGTT
>JBBQWJ010000154.1:0-7981 GCA_038210685.1 Chitinophagales bacterium
TAAACTATCTGGTAACGTTCCGGTCCAGGGAGTAACGGTAAATATTCCTGACTGGAAGTTTAAGACAATTTTATACCAACCGCTTGTTGCAGGGCTTGGGAAATTATCGCTTAAATTATAGCCGAAAGCACCGCCATTTGAAATGCCGCCTACTGTATTATCTGATAAAGAATATTTGTTATCCCACTTTCCGTTATCGGGCAAAGCAAGGTATTGAGCACCACCGTTTAATTTGAAAATGCCTGCATAAGTAACTGAGTCAATCATTGAAAATTTCTGGCTAGGAACAGGGACAGGATTACTCCAACCACCCTGGGTGGCATCACCTACCAAATACAATTCTTTAGTAAATGGAGGAGTAACTTTTGGAGGAGTAACATAAGGAGTCATATTTACCGTTACCACATTCGAACTTAATCTTTCATTATTATTGGCATAAGAAGAAATTAAACGGATATCAACATTGTAAGGCTGGTTGTACTGAAAACCGAAACCCAATAAGATATTGTTGAGCTCCTTTGCAGTAAACGAAGTGTGCAATGAATCTTTAATTATGTAAGTAACCGCTTCTGAAAAATTTCTTCCGGCAGAATCAATTTCAATAGTGTATTTCACATTGGAAGAATCTGTGGCGTATTTAGGATAGGTCCAGTTAAGGGTTAAAGCTACGTTGTTAGAATCTTTAGCTGTGGGCGAAATTGTATTGGCAGATGCAGTTAAAACAGGCGCTGTTCCATTTCCATAAAAAGGAAGGTCGGCCACCTTTTTCACACAGGCGAAAAATCCTAGGACCACTGCCAATCCTAAAAACAATTTTGATAAATATTTCATGAGTTATTTTTTTAAACAGAAAAAATTTTATTTTTTTTCAAAACAATTTATTGTGGCGTTACAGTAAATTTTCCGCGTTGAAAATCAAGTGTTATTTTATAAGTACCACTTGCTGTCGGGCCCGGAAAATTATCAGAAAAATCGTAACCAAAATCACCGCCTGAAGCAGAAGGCCCGTTTTTAACTGCATACTTATGACCCCAGTCACCATTTATAGGTAAAGCCAAATATCCCTTACCACCGATAAGAGGAACGGTTATTTCATAAAGTGTAGGAGAAACCTGGGTAAATTGCTGGCTTGGCACAGGAACAGGGTTATTCCATCCACCTGCAGTTGCATCACCTACAAGATATAAAGTTCCGTTCACGGGCAACTTCACTTTTGGAGGAATTGCGTATGGAGTTACATTTACAGAAAGAGTATTGGAGGATAAAAGGGCTGAACTGGTGCCCAAAAATGCATTTAAACGGATATTTATTTTGTGGTTAACGCCTGGGGTTAACTGAAGCTGGTTCAACAAAATATCGTTAAACTCTGTCTGTGTAAAAGTTTTAGAAAGATCAGACCCTACTGATACAATTTTCAGATTAGGATTGCTGAAATCCTCCGTGGTATCAATCAAAATATTATAGCTCACACCTAAAGAACTGATACCGGTGTTAAACTGGTATTCAGGATTTGTCCAGGTAAGCTTAAATGCGTTGTCATTTTGCGTATTGTACGATAGCGGAATCGTTCCTGTAACTGTAGAGGTAAGGACAGGAGGTGTGCCACCTTTTAAGATCACTTTATTTTCATCTTTTTTGCATGACCATAAACCGAAAATCAAAAAGCCAGCAAGAAGAGTTTTAAAGATATGTTTCATAATAATTTATTTTTTTTAATTAATAGCCTGGATTTTGAACCAAATTCGGATTAGCCTGAACATCGGTAAGTGGCAATGGATAAAGATTACGATAAGATTGTACACCTGTACCTGATTTTACGCCACCTTTCCAAGGCCATACATAACTTGAAGAGGTAAATTCACCATACCGAATAAGATCGGTTCTTCTGTAACCTTCCCAATACAATTCCCGGCCTCTTTCATTCAAAATAAAACCAAGTGTAAGATCACCGGCAGTGATATCTCCGGATGTATTTCCATAAGCTCTTTCACGAAGATTATTGATGTATTGAAGCGCCAGCGTCATATCTCCGTTTCCACCGCGAAGTGTGGCTTCGGCATAGTTGAGGTACATTTCAGGCAACCGGAAAATCGGCATATCCACATCAGAATAATCAAGGCTGCTTCCATTAGCGCCATCGCGCGTTACATTTCTGAACTTAGAAACAGCAAATCCATCAGTAAACGAAGTAATATCATTGATTTCTAAACTCTGTCCGTCGGTATAAAATTCAGCTCTTGAATCGGTATTTCCTGTATAATCAGGAAAAAGATTCGGCAGGTTTTTAGTAGTTCTTGCCCCAGACCATCCTCCATTAATTCCAAATTTAGACGGTGTCATACTTCCTCCAACAGGGGCGTGAGTAAGAAAAGTAGTTCCTCCGTAACCCTGAGTGTACCGCCCGTCGTAATTAATAGTTAAGATAAACTCATTGGTATTTTTATTATTATCTGCTAAAAACAACCATTTGTAGTTTGGAATCAAAGAATAGCCGGCGTCGATCACTTTCTTGGCATAAGTTACCGCATCATTATAATCGGTAGTATCTGCATAAACAGGCGCGTTCAGGTAAATGCGTGAAAGCAAAGCCCAATCAGCCGCCTGGTCTGCTCGTCCATATTCGTTTGTTCGTGGCGCTTTCAAATCAGGCTCTATAGCTTTGAGTTCTGATATCACATAATTAAAAAGATCTTTACGGCTGATTTGTTTTGGAATATCGCCTATTTGATCTTTCTCCGTTACAAATGGAGGATTTCCAAAAATATCCATCATTACCCAATATTGATAGGCTCTTAAGAACCGTGCCTCTGCACGGTAAGTTTTAATTGCGTCAGCATCAGTTCCTGTAATTCCACGGGCAGTAAGATTAGCATCTGAAGATTGCCTGATAAAGTCATTTGCAAGAGTTATCTGGTACATCGAACGGTAATACAATCCCTGGGTAAATGGATTGCTGGACGACCAGTTCATAAAATGAAAATCCTGGATACCGGCATCGCCCCAACTGATAACCGCTTCGTCCGTTGATAATTCCTGTGCTGTCCAAAATAGCCTGAAAAAATCAGACGTTCCGGCATCAATCCCCTGGATGTCGCCGCTCCCAGAGCCATTATTTCCGGTTTGTGCATAGCTGCCATATACTTTTGCAAAGGCAAGCTTATAACCTTGTGGGGTGGCATACACAGAATCGGCCGTCAAACCGTTAGTGGGAAGGTGATTAAGGTCTTTGTTGCAGGAAATAAACAATCCTGAACCAATTGACACGATGATTATTAAAAATGCAATTCTATTTTTCATTATAATTGATTTATTATTTTAAAACCTGAGATTTAATCCTAAACTATAAATGCGTGGCCGCGGATAAAAATTATTATCTACACCACTTGAAATTTCAGGATCAAGGCCTGTGTATTTTGTAATTACAAACACATTTTGAACGTTGGCATTTAAAGTTAATGTAGCTGAATTGTTGAAGACTTTTCCAACCAAATAATTTACATAAGCATTATCCATTTTCAGGAAAGAAGCATTCTGAATGTAATAATCAGATAAGAAAAATTTATCACCACTTCCTGAAATTCCGGATTCCAGCAAATTTGTTGAACCATTATTCAAATATCCGATCGGGTTAAGAATATTTCTTACAGTACCGGTGCTGGAGAAAGTATTGTTATATACATAATTTCCAATGCTGGCACGCATCACAAAACCAACATTAAAATTATTGATCTTTACATTAGTACTTGCACCAAAAAGATAATTAGGGTTTATATTTTTATATTGATACAGGTCTTTTTGATTGATAACGCCATCCCTGTTCAAGTCTGCAAATAATCCATCAATTGGTTTTCCGCTTTGATCATAAACCTGCTTGTACACATAAAATGAACCAATAGGTAATCCAACAGTATTTATCAAAATAGTGTTCCCGGTTCCACCGCTAATTCCATTATATTGATTACCCGGGTAATTAGGGTTAGGAACGGAAGTTAAATTGGTGATCTTATTTTCATTATAAGTAGCATTCAGGTTAAGATCCCACACTACTTTATTATTTTTAACCGGTTGAAGATTAAGCGTGAATTCAATTCCTTTGTTTTCCATATTTCCCACATTGGCAACTATCTGGTTAGAAAAATTACTTCCTGCTGGCTGGGCGATATTATTCAAAAGATCGCTTGTCTTTTTATAATAAACATCTACGCTACCATTGATCCTGTTGTTGGCAAAACCATAATCGATACCTGCATTATAAGTAGCTGTTTTTTCCCAGGTTCTTTGAGGATAATAACCTGTAGGGGCATACATGTGATAAAAATTGTTGCCCAATTGGTATTGCGATTGTTGGTCACTATAATAATAGAAAGGATAATAGTCATAATAGCCTATACCGCTTTGCTGCCCCGTTAACCCATAACCCAGCCTGATCTTTAAAGCAGATACCGTTCTTGAATTTTCCAGGAACTTCTCATTTTTTATATTCCATGCAAAAGCTCCTGCCGGAAATATTCCCCACCTTTTATCTGCAGCAAACCTTGATGATCCGTCAGTACGGATAGAACCTGTTAACAGGTAACGGTCTTTGAAAGATAGATTTGCTCTGCCATAATAAGAAATTAAAGTATAATTGGGCTTATCAAACGGAGCGGTGGGATTGGAAACTACCGTGCCATCAGTAGTTAAATCAGGATAAGAATAATTGGTTGTAAGATAATCGTAATATCCATACCCTCCTACTACATCTATCCTTGAACCGCCTAAAAAATCTTTGGTATAATCCAGGTAAGCTTCAAGAGTTTTATTATTTCTTTTTTGAAGGTACCTGTTATAACGCCCACCATGTAATGTATTATCTGCAACGTTCAAATATCTTTTATAATCCTGTGCTGCAGAAGAGTCTACCCTGATTGATCCAGGTGTTGTAGAAATGTCATAGCCAAAATTTACAAAAGCATGGAGGTCTGGAAAAAAATGAACTTTATAATCTATCAAGGCACTTCCAATACTACGACGCACTTCGGCAACATCGTGTCTATCCATTAAAAGCCCAACCGGGTTTTTGGGTGACAAAGAAACCAATCCTGTTGCTGTGGAAGGATCTGTCCATTCCCAATAATTGTTATAAGCACCTTTTCCTGAATAAACGGGAACTGTTGGATTGAAAGAAACAGCAGCGCCAATAGCTCCCTGGTTGGCAAAACGCACTTCCTCTATAGAATTATTTACATTGATATTGATTCTTAAATGATCGTCAAAAAAGCGAGGGCTGATATTAAAACCCAAGGTGTAGCGATCCAATTTATCTGTTTTCAAAACACCTTGCTGGTTCAAATAACCAACAGACAACCGATAAGGCATATTTTTAAACCCTCCACTTACGCTTAAATTATTATCAGAGGTTAAAGCTGTCTGGTAAATTTGTTTTTGCCAGTCTGTATTTGCTGTTCCCAACAAACTTTTAAATGCATCACTTCCTTTTTGATTAACAAAGTTCCTGTACTGTGAAGGACTTAAAACGGAAACTTCTTTAATAATTTTTGAAAGCGAAAAAGTGGTATTGAAATTAAAGGTTGGTTTTGCTCCAAGCCGGCCTTTTTTAGTTGTAATAATAATTACACCATTCGAAGCCCGTGAACCATAAATAGCAGTAGCTGATGCATCTTTTAAAATACTGAACGATTCAATATCATTCGGGTTGATCATGCTCAGTTGGTTAGCAGCTCCTGCTATACCAGTGTTATCTAACGGCACACCGTCAACCACGATTAAAGGATCGTTACTGGCGCTTAATGAAGCACCTCCTCTTATCCTGATAGTTGTTCCCGCACCGGGTGAACCGCCACCTGAAATCACGGATACACCAGCAACTTTTCCTGCAATTAATTGTTCAGGAGAAGTAATTTGGCCGGATTGAAAATCCTTGGCGTTTACCTGCGTAACAGCACCTGTGAGGTCTTTTTTCTGAGAAGTACCATAACCGATAACTACCACTTCGCCTAACTGTTGGGCATTGGCAACCAATGATACATCAATCGTAGTTTGATTGTTTATGGCTACTTCCTGTGGCGTGTAACTAGCGGAAGTAAACATTAAAGTGGCAGTGGGCGCAGCGGAAATAGAATATTTACCGCTGATATCTGTTGCTGTCCCTTTATTGGTTCCTAATACAGTGACAGAAATTCCCGGGATTCCTTTACCGGTCTTCGAATCAGTCACGGTTCCTGTAAGTATACTTTGTGCATCGGCACCAAAAGCAACAATAATAAAAAACATCAAAACACTTATCTGTTTTGATATTCTGGCTATGCTTTTACTCATGAGCAAAATTTAAGTTTTTAATGTGTGTTTACTGTGTTTATTAATACGTTTAAAGCGAGGATTGAAACAATGTGTATTTTGTACACAAAATATATCAAAATTCCAGATTCCAAAGTTTTTTTTAAATTTTTTTTTGAAACAATTTTTCGGGATTAGGTTTTAGCTCACCGGAAGGCCGCTCTTTGAATATTTTTTTTCATACCAGGCTTTATCCGCATCTAAGACAATCAATTTTTATGAATTGCTGCACATAGAAAAAATTTAATTTTATTTTTAATTTTCAAAATATGCATTTGTAAACAAACCCTTCTACTACCTGCTTCCCATATTCGGTTTTCTAAAATCAAAATCACTTTTATTTGTTTGTTTACTATAATATTATTTAATTAAAAATCAATTCCCGACCACGTTTTTTTCTTCTTCTCATATTTTTCATAATCAAATTTGTATAACCGGCCCGGCCGGTGCGGAACGTTCTGTTCATGTTCACCCATGTCCACCAAAAAATCCATTGAAAAGAATTTTTTTCTGAAATTTCTCCTGTCAAGTTTTTTATCCAATATAGCTTCATACAGATTCTGTAATTCGCGAAGCGAAAATTTACTGGGCAACAAACTAAATCCCAACGGATGTTCCTGTACTCTTTTTTGAAGCCATTTGTAGCAGGCGTCAAATATTTTTTTATGGTCAAATAATAATTCTTTTACACTTTCCACATCGTGCCAATGCAAATCATTGTCGTGAATTTTTAACCGGTGATGTTGCACGTTTATTAACGAACAATAAGCAACAGAAACCACTCTTCCTGCAGGATGGCGACCAACTTCACCAAAAGTATGCACCTGTTCCAGATACAGGTCATCCATTCCTGTCCGTTGCTTTAAAATACGATAAGCACTATCTTCCAGGTCTTCTTCCGGCTTAACAAGATCGCCAAGAAGAGAAAACTTTTTCTGATATTTTTTCAGATCTGAACGAATGAGCAACACTTTCAACTTGTTTTCGTCAAATCCAAAAATCACGCAATCAACCGACAAGGCAACGCGGTTAATACCCTGCACTTCTGATTGTAAACCTTTTAAGGTTTTAGAATGAAGCTGCTTTGAATTAATCTCATTTTTTACTACTGCCATACAATACGTTCGAGTTTTTTACTAAATAGCCGATTGTAAAATTTACATTATTTATTCTTTATCACCTTAATTGTTTGTGTTTTCTGTGATGAATAAATGGAAAGAAAATAAGTTCCATTTGCAAAATTTGCACTTTCAATCACAGGAAATGAATTGACACCTGCTGCGATTGAAATGTGTTTCTTCACCATTTGTCTTCCGTTTATATCTGTAATTATTATTGTTGCATTATCATCCGCCGGTGATTCTATTTTTAAATTCAACACGTTTTGAACCGGGTTTGGCCTTACCAAAGCACGCCATGCGGTGATATTACTTTTGATCATTACAACATTACTGAACACAACGCTGCTATCAGAATTTACAGTTTTAAGGCGATAATTTTCAGAAGCAGAAACACTACCCGCGTCATTATCAGTAAAACTATAAGTTGTACTTCCTGTGACAGGTATATCAGAAAGAAGCGTAAAATTTTGTCCATCCGCACTTCTCTGCAATTCAAAATGAACAAGATTTACCTGGCTGGTTAT
>JBBQWJ010000155.1:0-7911 GCA_038210685.1 Chitinophagales bacterium
CTGTCATGTTTATTCAGTTTCCGATTTTTTAAATAGAAACATCACATCGATATTTCTTTCACTTTATTCATCATCTGTAAGCCATGCACCAATGAAGCACCGCCTCTTATAGCGTAGGCAACATGCACGGCTTCCATCATCTGTGCTTCGCTCCAGCCCTTTTCAAAAGCATCGCCGCTATAGGCGTCAATGCAGTAAGGGCATTGAACCGCATGCGCTACTGCAAGTGCGATCAATGATTTTTCCCTGGCGGTTAATTCGCTGTCTTTAAATACTTCGTCATAATAATCAAAAAATTTATCGGCAAGCTTTTGTTGAAACTCACCAATGTTTCCAAATTTTTTTAAATCCTCTGAATTGTAATAATGATTATTCATTCTATAGTTTTTAGTTGTATGTACTAAATTTAATAAACTAAGATTGAATACAGTAAACCAACAAATTTGCCGGATTTTAATTTAGAGTACTGAGGCAAGTCCGCAGTATTTAATCAGTGTTGATAAAAGCATTTCCTATTCTTTTTAGAATAGTAGGTTTACCTGTATTCATTTTATAAATCATCCACCCAAGAATACTGCCAAAAGCAATGTGAGCAAGAGTAACAGTTGTAATAAACTGGTATCCATCTTTAAATTGAAACCCAAAAGCTCCTATACCAAGTGTGCGTGTAACCGGGCTAATCATAAACCCTATACCAATTAAAAATCCATAGGCTATTCCTCCCCCTATTTTTGGCCTGCCAAACAATAAACTAAAGATTATTCCAAAACAAGCACCATTCCAAAAATGATAGGCCCAGCCGGCAACATTAGACCAAAATCCAGGTCCTTCAGCAAACCTGTCAAGCAATAAAACGCCCATTAATTTAGGAAGATCACCAGGCATTCCGCCAAGCCTGAAACCAATTTCCCTGATAATTTCCAATCCAATTGTTGCTGCTAACCCTGCTAACATCCCAGTGTATATTTGTTGGTTAAGCTTTTTATATTTTAAAAAATAGTTAATCCCCGTTATAATAAAAATTAGTACTACAGAAGGTATAAGATATTTTGTTGCAAGTGAAGATAGTGCTTCGGTGCCTGTTTGCGATATTGGAAAGAGAACTGGTGAAATACCCGCAAGAATAAGTACCACTAAAACTAACGCCAATTTCTTTTTTTCCTGATTCATTTTATAACTTTTTTATTTCGCGAAAAATGGAAAAACCGGGTAAGGTTTATTACCCGGCTTTTTTTATAGTTTACATAGAGATCATCTTCATCATCATTGCCAACTTTTCATCCAGTTTGCCTGCAATCATTTTTACTTTAGCATTATTAAATGAAGAAAAAAGATCAGAGGGCTTAAAATAATTTACATAGGTTGCTCCATTTTGCTCGTATACATTTATTCGAACCGGAATAACAAGTCCGACAGAAGGATCAGATGAAAAAGCCTCTTTACCTACATTGGGATTTCCCACAAAAAAAGAATGGGCATTGATTGAAAGACCGGTCATGGAAAGTATTTTTCCCTGGTTTAGTTCAGATAGTACCATCATGCCGCCGCCTGAAACTGCTTTTTTAATTTCAGCCAGAGTTGCATCAAAACCTTTTGAAGATTTAACTGTTACCGGATGAATCGATTGAGCTTTGGCGGAAGAGGTAAAGCTTAGCATTCCTGCCATCAATACGGCTACAACTAACATAGAGGGTAATCTTAATTTTTTTGTTTTCATGATTTAATTTTTTTTGTTTTAAAATTGTTTTTATAAATGTTTTATGATTGAATAGTTGCTTCATTGTCTAAAACCTGACACATCAGTCAATAAATTTTTAAAAAATGTTTTCGTGTTAACATTTTTTATAGAAATAAATAAATTGGTAGGGAATTTTTTAAAACAAAGCCTATGCAATAAATTATTGCCTATAAACCTTTGCCAGTGCGGCCTTTAATTTTATTAACCGTCGAATATAGGCCATAAAGCACCATTGCCGCAATAAATATATAAACCCATGAGGGTATATTTCTTCCTACGATAATGAGGTATAAATAAGCTGATATAAAGAAAAACCCGGTTAGTAAAACCGGTAAAACAAAAGGCTTTTTATTCCTGATATTTTTGATAGTCCATGCAAGACAAAGAAAAAAGAAAGGGATAGCGCCAATATAAATACTACCAAATACAAACGGATTAACTCCATACTTTCTACCGAGACTTAAAAACCATTCTTTAAAAATCTCCCACCATTCCATTAACTGAAAATTTTAAATGCGAGTTGTAATATTTTTTTTAACCTCTTCGTAAGGCTTTCCTGTTTGTATTCCAGGATGATTTTTTGATTGATGCGTGAGGCTACCGGGTAAGGGTATATCTTATTAAAAATTTCGTCAATCGACATGCCGGTGGAATTTGCCAAAATAAGTTCTTGTATTATTTCTCCCGCGTCAGGCGCAACCATTGTTCCACCCAAAACTTTTTGCTTTTTCAAAAAACCATTAGCGCTTATGAACAAAATCATTTTGCCATACTGACAATTATCAATTACAGCACGGTCATCCTCTTTAAAATCCTGTTCGAGTCTTTGATAATTTATTTTTCTTTCCTGCAATTGTTTTTCACTTAATCCAAATGTGGCTACCTGCGGTTCAGTGAAAGTAACCCACGACATATGGTCATTATTCAACCTTTTTTTTATGGGCGAAAACAAATTATTTAAGACAATCCTGGCATGCATTTCGGCAGCGTGTGAAAATTGGAGATCGCCAACTACATCTCCAACTGCAAAAATATTTTTATTGGTGGTTTGTAAATATTTATTAAGAATAGGTTTATTATTTTTTATCGCTATCCCGGCATTGGCGGGTTGTTGTGTATCAAGATTTAGTTTTCTTCCAATAGCTACAAATACAGCATCAAAAGAAATTTTATTACCAGACCCATCTTTAAATTTTATCACCGCTTCATTTTCTGAAGTAAAGGAATCAATTTCTGCATTCAGAAAAAATTCAATTCCTTCCTCCTTTAACTGATCGTAAAGTATTTTAGTAACGACGGAGTCGTCATGATTTAAAATCATATTACGGTTATGCACAACCGTAACTTTACTACCTAACCTTTTTAATGTTTGGGCCATCTCGATACCAATCGGTCCACCGCCGATAAAGAGAATAGTTTCTGGTAAGTTTTGAAGGTGAAAAATACTTTCATTATCAAAATAGGTAACCAGTTCTACTCCGGGAACCTTAAGTTTTTTTGGTCCAGAACCAGTTGCAATAACTATTTTTTTTCCACGGTATCTTTTGTCTTCAACCTCTATTTCATTTTTATCTGTAAAAAAAGCATTCCCCAACGCAACATCAATTCCTTGTTCTCTTAACCACGCTGCATTTTCATGCACTCTTATATCTTCCTGCTTTTCGTGAACATAAGCCATCACCTTTTTAATATCAACATTCCCACTTACGTTCAATCCCAACCGTGTTGACAATTTTGCCTGGTAAGCAATTTTTGCTGTATGAATAAATGCTTTGCTGGGAATGCATCCATCATTGAGGCAATCACCACCGATATCCCGGTCTGATTTTGAAACCATCAAAACTTTAAAACCGGCTGTGTTCATGAAGAGTCCGACACTCAGTCCGCCGGAACCTGCGCCAATAACAATAATATCATAGATTATTTCTTGCATAATTATTCCGGACCCGATGAAAATGAATAGAAAAAAACCTTTTACAAAATATGAACAACATTAGAAGCATTTGTAGGATAAGAAAAAATTATTTTCTTCATCCTGCTAAATTTTATTAAGAGATTGGGTGATCTTATCTTTTAACTTCTCGTTTTGAACAGCGTCTGAATTTGGGTTATCATGAATATGTTGCTTAAGTATTTCATCCATTTTTTTGCTTTGTTTTTCATAGGCCGTGCAGGCATCACACATACTTTTATGCAATGTCAGTTGTACATTTTCTTTAAATGAAAGCTTTATTAATAATTTTTTTTCTATCAGCATGGTTGCTTTTTTGCACGATAGCATTAAAAAATGGAGTATTTTCTTCATAGTATTATTTTTTAAACCAATGAACCTGCAGGCATTTTCTAAGTTGAAGTTTCGCCCTGTGTAATATCTGCCAGAAATTAGTAGGCGTAATCTCTAATTCCTGACAAATTATTTCGCCTTTTTTTTGTTCCAGGAATTTTAAATTGATGGCCGCATACCAATTATCCGGTAATTCTTTTAAGCAGGCCTGTAATGTTTTTACAAACTCAGTATCATCAAGCAAATGGGCATCCTCATTTTTCCATGCCTGGGGGCGTTCCTTCTTCAACCAGTCTCCTCCTTCATCAAAAAAGTTTTTAAAGAAATGATTTTCGGAATTTTCTTCTTTATTCGAAGTAGGATTTCGATACACTTTTCTGAAATGATCAGCAATTTTATTATTGAGAATTCCGAATAGCCATGTTTGAGGATCGCTCCTTCCTTCAAACTTCTCAAAGGATTGACAAGCTGCCAAAAAAGTATCCTGCACAAGATCTTCGGCAGTTTCCTGGCCACTGGTTTTATATAAGGCCCATGAATATAATTTATCTGAAAAAGCTTTAACCCAGCCCTGGATTACAACTGCCTCCTCACTTTTATCCATTATGAGTTTCAATTGAATTAGTAAACATTTTATTCATTCGTTGAAGCTAACTTACCCTGGAGATTGTGCGAAAAATCTTTCCCTGAAATCGTCAATTTCCTTACAGAAATCGCTTTAAAAGTAGGTATAATTTTATTTGTATACATTCAGACTTCATCGTCTATAAAATACATATCAATTTCACCAATATTCTTAGCAAATATTTTACCGCGGTGTGTGCATGTATATTTATGTTTTATAAGTTGATAGGTAGCCGCAGAAATATTTACGCGTCCGGGTTCACCATTGCTTTCCATCCTGCTTGCAATATTTACTGTTGAACCCCAAACATCATAAGCATATTTTTTTCTACCTACCACTCCGGCCACAAGCGGTCCGGTATTAATACCGATCCTGACAATCCAGGGCTCTCGGTTAATCTCTGACCTCCTTTCATTCCTGCTGGTAATATATTGTTGAATTTCAATACTGGCCTTTACAATATTTATAACGTGAGAATCGTCTCTTGTAGGTATACCTCCTACACACATATAGGAATCGCCTATAGTTTTTATCTTTTCAAGGTTGTATTTTTCTATGATGTCATCAAAAGCCATAAAACAAGCATTCAGTTCTGTAACTACTTCCTGGGGTGAAAGGTTCTCAGCAAGCTGAGTAAATCCCTTGAAATCAGTGAAGAGTACAGATGCGCAATCATAATATCGGGGTGTTGCATTTCCGTTTTTTTGTAATTCCTGTGCTACTTCAGATGGCAGTATATTGAGTAAAAGGGTTTCTATTTTTTCTTTCTGACTATCGAGTAATTTGTTAACCTTTATTTTACTGAGGTAATTGCGATATAAAATTAAAACAATAATAAGAACCAGTGATAAACCAACAATTAATGCCTTCTTGACAAATTTTTGGCGGTTCAAAGCCAATTCCTGAAGTACCTGGTCCTTTTTCAGCAAGTCAATTTGCCCTTGCTTTTTCTGAATGTCAAAATTGAATTGAAGCCCGTTCATTTTTTTCTCAACATCTATATTGTAAATAGAATCTTTAATATCGGAATAGAGGGTTTGATATTTAAAAGCATTTTTAAAATCAGATAATTGGGAATAAGCAATTGCAAGGCCTGCATAGGTGTTTTTCAATTCATAGTTGGTATTGCTGATGCCCTTACTTATAGTTTCAGCCTCATTATAATAATTGATGGCAGTACTGTTTTCTCCCTTCTGCAGATAGGAATCCCCAAGACCAAGTAAAGATTGGGCCATATCCACCTTTGCATTCAGTTTTTGTGCAATATCGAAAGCTTCCTGGTGATATTTGATAGCAGTATTATAGTTTTTTCTATATTGATATACCTTGCCGATATCGTTTAACGAATAGGGAACATTGGGCGAGCCTTTGTAAACTTCTAATGATCTTTGAAAATAATTCAAAGCAGCACTATCTTCACCTCTTTTAAGATAAATTTCTCCAAGGTTAACCGTGATTGTACCAATAGCATCGTCATTTTTAAGTGATTCGCTCATGGGCAAGGCTTTCAAATAAAATTCAAGAGCTTTATCAAAAGTGGAAGATTTATTATAATAAACAGCTCCGATGTTTTGAAGAGCAGTTAATATTCTTAAAGTATCCCCTATTTGTTCAGAAACTTTAAGCGATTTTAAATAGAGTTCCAGCGCCTTTTCATCATCAGCCTGGTTAAAATATACGGCTCCTTCATTACTCAAAATATTGGCTACGCCATTTTTATCTTTGAGGGAATCAAATAAAGCAAGGGCTTCTTCATAATTTTCAACAGATTCCAGGTACTTACCTTCCATATACTTCGCAATACCAATATTTTTATATGCTAATGCTTGCCCCGGCTTAAATTTTAATTTTGTAGATAAATCTAACGCCTCAACAGCATAGTTAATTGATTCATCGGGGCCTATACTAAAAAACTCCTTACTCAATGCCAGCAAGGCTTCAACTTTAATACTATCATCCTGTGAATGGGCAATTACATTTTTTAAACTGTCTATCTTTTCGCTTTGTGCAAAAGCTTGCCCCGTGAAGCAAAACAAAATATAAATGCAAAATATAACCTTCTTATACACAGACATCAGGGGAAAGATCATTTATCAGATTAATTGTTTTATTTCTATGTTTTATTAAAGTTTTTTAAAGAAAGAAGATAAGTAAAATATTCCATTTATTCCCGCTATCAATTCCTATTGCTTCAAAATTTTGAATACTTTAAAAGTATTACCAGTTCTTATTTTAATAAAATAAACTCCTGTTTTAAATGTGGTCATATCCAGTTCAAACCTATTACCATAAATCTTTTTAACAGCCTTAACTGAATATATTCTGCCCAGCAGATCCGTTATTACAATGTCATTGGCAGATAAATTTGCATTGCCCAGATTTATGTTTACTGTGGCCCTGGTTGGATTAGGATAAATTAGTGCAATTCCTAAACTAGCATCTCCATTCGCATTTTGTATTGCAGTTGAAGATTGAGTGATTTGTGTTGACGAATTTCTACTTCTGTTATTTCCTTTCTTACCATGTTCATCCTCCTCCGTTACATAAAGTGAACCTGAAATGTAAGTAATGATATAATCATCGGGATAGAGAAGTTGCAAGTTATATGGAGTGATAGTGTAAGTGCCGGTGGCATCTTGCTGGAAATAAGGACTTACCGAATAAGCAGGACCCGAAAGGATTGTACTGGTGTCATTATTTACAAAACCTGTAATAGTGGATGTAAAATTGGGTAGATTGTCATCATCCGCAATTGTTTTATCATCTGCTTTCACTGTAAGTGATGCGGGTTTAATAGCCAGCAGGCCGCTGTTATTTGCAAAGCTATAATTTGCCGAAGAGCCTCCGGACAGCGTAATAGGATAAGCGCTAACATGTGATAAACTGGTAGCAACAGAAGATGCAACAGGCGGAGTAATATTAGCAACGTTATCTCCATTTAAGAAACCAGTATAAGTAATTCTAAATACAGGATCGTTAGCTCCATACGTTCTAAATGTATCAACGACAGTTGCTGTTAATACCGCTTTGTTTACCGTTAGCAATCCATTTACAAATTGAATATTATAATTTGAAGGCTGAATTATTGAACCAGCCGGCACTATATTGAACTTCCCAGCAGAAATATTAGTGCCTGGTACCACTGAATTAGCATCGTTCAAAAGGGTATAACTGATACCTCCGGAGAATACAGAATCTACATTATCCTGGTATTGCAACCCTTTTATTTTAGAGGTAAACGAAGGTGCCATCTCTCCGTATTTT
>JBBQWJ010000156.1:0-7898 GCA_038210685.1 Chitinophagales bacterium
TCGTTTACTACAACTCAACCCACTTCTTCTTTTACAATCTGATGTATTCCTTCTTTATAACCGGTAGGAGTAAACGAAAAACGTTTGTTGAATTTGCTGCTGTCGAAAAAGTAATCGCGGTCGTTCTGGTATTGCATTTCCATTAATTCTTTTAATATCGGGGAGAAGAGGCCGGTGAGGGCGATCATCGTTTTAGAAAGGGTAAAATAACGCGGTTTTACATTCATGGCTTCGGCAACCTCGTTGATAAAATCAACACCGGTCAATTTTTCAGAAGAGGTAGGCAAATGCCAGGTTTGGTTGTAAGCGTCGGGCATGTTTCCGAGCATGGCCACGGCTTTCGCAGCATCGGGCGTGTAGGTAAAAGAATGGATCTTATGAGCATCCGCCTGCCAGTAGGCTTTTTGTTTCTTTTTAAATTTATCAATAACAGAAAGATTGAGGAAGCCTGTTTTTACATTTGGGCCATAAAAATCAGCGCTACGGGCGATCAAAGCAATAAGCCCGTTTTTCGAAATAGAATCAAAGATCATCTTCAGTAATTGAGCGCGCACTTTCCCTTTTTTGGTTACCGGTGCAATGTGGGATTCTTCCGTCATGTGCGGAATTTCATCGGGCGCATAAGCATATACGTTATCTAAAAAAACCAATTTAGTTTGATACTTAATGCAGGCATTAATCGTGTTCATCATAATTAACGGCCAATCCCTTTCCCACACTTTAATATTGTATTCGAGCCCGACGGTGAGATAAACTATCTCTGAGCCTTCAACTGCTTTGTTTACTTGCTCTGCGTTAGTAAGATCGGCGGTAACAAGTTCATCACTTTCATTTACTTTTTTGGGATGGCGTGCAACGAGGCAGATATGATCAGTATTGTTCTTTAATTCTTTTGCCAGTGGAATGCCGATGGCGCCGCCAGACCCGAGTATCGTTTGCATGATTGTTTTATTTAAATATAATAAAAGTATATAAAACGTGTGGGGGCACAATGGATGCATTTCAAATTGTCGCAGCGATTTCGGTCGGTGGGGACACCGACCGAGGTTAGGCCGTGGTCTCCACAAACCACTTGGGCTGCGACAAATTATATAAAACGTGTGGGGTCACAATTCTTTTATCATAAATATTTCGCAGCCGGAGTGGCCGCTGTTTCCCATTGCATGGCTTATATATTGAAACCCGTATTTCTCATACATGCCAAGCGCGTTGGCCAGTTCGGGCATGGATTCAATGTACATTTTTGAAAAACCTTCTTTATTTGCCTGTTGCATGCATTTTTCTAAAAGCATTTTTCCGTAGCCCATTCCCCGGAACTTTTTGGCCAGGTATATCTTTACTAACTCGCAAGTATCAGCAGGCAATCCTTCCGTAGGAAAAATTCCCGCACCGCCTGCCAGTTCGTCCTCAACATCCATCACAAAATAAGCGGAACGCGGTGCCAAAAAAACGTCGTTCAACCGATCTGTTGTTTCGTCAAAATAAACCGTGCCCGGCCTTGCAGCGCCAAATTCTTCCAGCGAATCGCGGATGATTTTTGCCATGGCTGCATTGTCTTTTGAAACGATATTCCTGGTTTGCATTATAGAAAAAATTTTCTTCTTAATTTTTTTTTGCCGGTCAAAATTAGGCTTACTAATTTACAAATCCCCACTTAACACCAAATCTGATAATCATGCCTGGCGTAGGATACAACGGAGCGGCAAAATTGTTATTGGTAAATCCAAAAGGTTGAATTGTCATGGTGTTCAGGTTCTCAGCTTTGATAAAGGCAAAAAAAGATTTGATCCTGAAATTAAAAAAGACGTTTATCTGCGGTAGGTTGCTAATGGTCAGGCTGTCCTGCGGAAAGAATTTTCCCATTACCGGTGAATAACCATAAGCCCTGTAAGGCGTGTTATAATTTACGTCAATGCCTGTGCTGAGGTTAAGGTTTTTGAAAAAGTTTCCTTCAAAAGCAAGCCGTTGCCGTGTATAAAAAAGAGGTACTCTTACCGGACTGTTTCCTGCCGTTTGCTGAACGATAAAATCGCTGTACAAATTTAAATGGCCCACGATTTTTGCATGAGTAGAAGCGGTAAGCTGTGTAATATTCAGCAGGCCATTGAACTGGTCTGTCTGGTAATAATTTTTGAAATAGGTATAGTTGGCGATGGAAATATTTCGCGCCATCAATGAAAAACGCGGATTGATAGCCATAGCTGTTAACATGGTGATGTTCTCTTTTTTTGTGTTAAGTGTGTTGCCGAAATTAAAAGAAGAATTGCCTTCATAAATGTAAGAAGGGGAGCGGTTCACATTTTGAAAACTAACCTGGACGTCACCAAATTTTTTATTGAGTGTTCGCGTAAGAGAGGCGTAGGCATTAAAGTCACCGGCATTGAGGCCGGCAGTATACAATTCGCCGTTGAGATTGGCGTCCCATTTACGGTTTCTTGTTTTATTGCGGTATTCGCCGTGCAATACTATGTTGAAAAAGTTTTTTTTGCCCGATTGAAAATATCCAGAAAAGTTTTCAAGCCGCAAACCTGCTTCAATATATTGACCGAGGTTTTTTGTATCAGGAAACTGGCGTATCGCAAAATCATTGGAAACAAATTTCCACCTGTCAAGTACTTTGAAATTAAGGCCATTAGTTGTGTTCAAACTGGTATCGTAATGATCCTGGAAAAATGCGGAGTCTCCTTTTGCAAAGGTTGTGTTTGATAAAGTATCTTTAAACTGGTAGCTCGAAGAAGTGTAGGTAACAGTATGCTGAAACCGGAGTTTTGGATAAAACAAATATTCTGTAGTGCTGTCGTTTATAATGAGGGAATCTTTTTTACCGACATCATAACTCTGCCTGAAAAATGCGGTGAAATTTGTATACAGGTTGCCCGTATTTATTTTCGTTGAAAATACGTTGGGCGTTGGATTATCGCCTCCAAGATTTACCGGAACTGCCAGCCGGTTTTTGCGGGTGGGATCCAGCAGAAAGGAATCTGCCTGGATGCCGCCGTTTTCAGAAGAATTGAGCTTATTGCCGAGCAACACGAAGTAAGCGCCATATCTTTTTCTTTTGCCGCGGTAATTAGAAAAAAAACGGTAGCTGTTGTGGTTAGTATTTTGTGTCTGGAAAACTCCCGGAGAAGAGATCAATTGGTATTCGATACCAGCGTTCCAATTTGGTTTTATATTTTGCGTTTGTAATACTTTCACAACCTGTTCTTTTCCCGTGGCCAGGTAATAACCCAATTCAGTATAGGGTTTTGTGGTTTGGAAAAAACGTGTATTCTCCAGGCTGAATTTATAAAGATCGTAAGCATGAAAACCTGCGTCCCAGCCAGCTTTCAGCAAAGGAGTAAATAGGATAGGGTAGGCGGCATTGCCGTTATTGCCAAGCGTTACGTAGCCGGCTGGTACCGTATAAACTTTTCCATAATCATTCAAAGAGGAATCGAGCAATTCTTTTAACAAGGAATTGAGATGAAAATAATAAATGGTGATGGAATCTTTCAGATCGTCACGATGCTCAAAAGCGATCGTGTCCGGATTGGAATTTCCACCCATGTTTCTCATAGAGCCCAACGGATTTCCCGATTTAAAATTGGGTAACTGTGCCTCGGCAAGGTGAAGGCACAAAAGCAATACTATTAAAACACTAATTTTTTGGATCAGGGTATTTTGAATAAATATTTTTTGAGAAATGGCCATGTATAAGAATTCTTATAACTGCGCTATCAATTGTTTAAAGATTAGTGTGAGCTTGGGTTCTGCCTCTTTTGCCGCTTGTAGCACCTCTTCGTGCGTGATTGTATTTTCTTCTTCTCTTATGCCAACATCGGTAATCACACTCATCGCAAAGACAGGCAAGCCGAGATGTGCCGCCGCTATCACTTCCTGTACGGTACTCATTCCCACAGCATCTGCGCCAAGAAGGTTAAGCATTTTATATTCAGCCCGGGTTTCAAATGTGGGGCCGGTAACGCCCGCGTACACACCTTCTTTGATTTCAATGTTATTTTCCTCAGCTATTTGTTTTACTGATTTTATTAAATAATGTTTATACGGTTCACTCATATCCGGGAAACGTTCACCAAGGGCTTCTTCATTTTTACCGATCAACGGGTTAATGGTAAGCATACTAATATGATCGCGGATGATCATCAGGTCGCCCACTTTGTAAGATTGATTGATGCCACCCGCGGCATTGCTGAGCACTAAATTTTGGATGCCTAAAAATTTTAAAACCCTTATAGGAAAAACTACTTCGCGGGTGGAGTAACCTTCGTAATAATGAAACCGGCCTGCCATTGCCACCACTTTTTTACCACTAAGATTTCCGAAGATCAATTTACCACTGTGGCCCTTTACCGTACTCACGGGGAAATGAGGAATGTCACTGTATGGGATTTCACATTCAACATCTATTTCATTGGAAAAACTGCCGAGGCCGCTTCCCAACACAATGCCAACAGCAGGTTTAATGGCATACCTGGATTGTATAAATTGTATCGCCTCATTGATTTCATTCAGCATAAGCATTCATTAAAAAATTGTGGTCAAAGATAAGTGAAGATAACTTTAGATAACTGAAAGTGGTTCGTTATTCATTCCTTAAAAGTTATTCATCCTGATAGTATACGAACAATAAAGATGAATTTTTATTTTGCTTAAACAAAAAGGCACAGGCTTTTCAACCTGCACCCAAACCAAACATGAAAAAATTTACAGTAAACGAAGAAAAAAATATAATTCCTGTTTTTACCACAAAGGTTTTCCGCCGTAATAATCCAATACTTTTTCTCTAAGCACAAAATCATATTTTGATGTAATGAGATTGTTTTGCGCGCGGTTTAAATTGTTTTTGGCGATTAGGTAATCAACCGAAGTGATAGCACCGGCATTGAAACGAACCTCTGCCGTACGGAAAGATTCTGAGAAAGCGCTTACCTGTTCCTGTAATAATTTATATTTATCAGCAGCGGAAGTAAGGTTTACATAAGCACGCTCAACTGCTTGCTGCAACTGGGTTTTAGTATTTTGCTCCACATATTGATAATTCTGAAGATCAATTTTTGCAAGCTTCACCTGGTTGCGTACGCGGCCGGCATTGAACAATGGAATCCTCAAACCAATATTCACTGCTTCAAAAAGATTATTACTTAACTGGTTGCCGAAGGTGATTTTTTGTGCATTATAATTGTTTTGTTGCACGATCACCTTGTATTTTGAGCCGTTAACCTCTACATAATTAGAAGACGGGTTTTCGGTAGTGTTTACAAAATAATCACGGGTAGCCACACTCGAAAAATTGGTGTTGATGCTTCCACCCAAAGCAAGCGTTGGAAATAGTTCCCCTTTGATGGAACGGATGTTTTTTTCAGCGCTTTCGGTTCTCAGCTTTGCCGCCTGCACCTGCGCAAATTGTTGTAAAGCCGTTTTATAAATTTCATCCGGAGTGCCTGAATAATTCACATTAAAATTTTCAGCCGGAAGCTTTTCTAATTCAAGGTTTTTATCATAAGGTACGTTTAAAAGCTGTGCCAGGTTAAGTTTGGCAGTTTCTACCGCAGCTTTGTTATCAGCTATCGCTACCTGGTCGCTGGCAAACTGCCCTTTCATGTCAAAAAAATTTGCCGGCAATATGGCGCCTGAATCATTCAAAATTCCCAAACGTTCCACTTGTTTTTGTGTTACCAAAACCTGGTCCTGCGATTGCTTCAACACTTCCTGTGCGCTTAACACCTGCAGGTAAGCGAGTATGATGTTGATGGTAAGGTTATCCTTTGCCTGCTGCAATTCTTCTTTTGAAGCTTCATATCCGAGCTTATTAGATTTGATCGCGTTTTGTACAGAAAAGCCGTTAAACAATAATAAATTACTGCTTGCCCCATAATTAGCATATCCTACTTTTTGATCAATAAACCCATTGGTAAAAGGATCGATACTACGGCCGTAGTTCATGCCATGGCTCACACTGGCATTTAGGTCTGGCAACCTGTATTCTTTCGATTGTTTCAGATTTACGCCGGCTTTTTCCATTAGCAAACCGGCCTGCAAAACATCAATATTGTTTTTGATACCGACTTCTACTGCCTGTTTTAATGTTAATGTATTTTGTGCCGAAGCAAACAGAGCAAAAGTGGCGAAGACAATATTTAAAAATAATGATTTCATATTCTTTAGTTCTTAGTTTGTAGTTCTTAGTTCGTTGTTTAATTCTCAATTCTTATTTCTTACTGACTCTATTCTTCCATCCAGCAAGTCTATAATTCTTGTTCCGTAATCAGCATTTTTTTCTGCGTGAGTAACCTGGATGATCGTTACGCCTTCATTGTTTAATTCTTTAAACAGATCCATGATCTCTTCACCTTGTTTTGAATTTAAATTTCCCGTGGGCTCGTCGGCAAGGATCAGTTTAGGTTTAACAATTAAGGCTCTGGCAATGCCTACCAATTGTTGCTGGCCTCCGGAAAGTTGGGCAGGGAAAAGATCTTTTTTACCTACGATTTGAAAACGATCGAGTATATCGGCCACCATTGCTTTTCTTTCAGAAGATTTGATGCTCTGGTAAATCAACGGCGTTTCGATGTTTTCATAAATGGTCAGCTCGTCAATTAAATGATATGCCTGGAACACAAAGCCAATATGAGTTTTAAAGAGTTGAGATCTTTGTTTTTCTTTCATGGCAAACACGTCTTCTCCCATAAAAGTGTAGGATCCTTCGTTGGGTTCATCCAGCATACCTATCACATTCAGGAGTGTTGATTTTCCTGAACCGGAAGGCCCCATGATGGAAAGGAATTCTCCTTCTTTTACATCAAGATGAATGTCTTTTAAAACAAAAGTGCGATTGACTCCCGTATTATACCATTTGAATATTTTTTGTAAAGAGAGCATTGTTTTTAGTTGTAAGTTGTAAGTAATAAATTGTAAGTTAATTCGTCTATCCGTCGCCGTTATTTATGTTTCTGGAACAGTAAACGAAGTAATATTTTGTTTTTTCATTTTAGAATTTTCACCTTTTAAAATTTCTTCATTTTAGATTTCTTTTCCTTTATCTGATAAATTGATGCCATTAATTTACTTATTGATTTTCAAATTCTTACAAAATAAAAAAAATACAAGTTGTTCGCTTTTGATACACTCTGTGTTCCGTATTGATACAGGCGATAGAATTTAAATTACGGTTGCCAGTAAAGGGATAAATAAAAGGAGTTTTTGTTTTGTGCCTAAAAAATACTGTTTCTCTAAAAAGTATTACATTTATGAGAACCAAATAATAACTCATTCCTGATGAAATTATTTCTTTTCGTAATTGCTGTGTTTTTTTGCACTTCTTCATTTGCACAAAATTCATCCCAGGAAAAACTGGATTCATTTTCAGCCAGATTTGTTACTGCAATAAGGACACATGAGAAGCAACGTATTTACATGGTAACTGATAAATCGGTTTATAGCAATGGAGAAAGTCTTTGGTTTAAAGCCTTTCTGCTAAATGATATTTCAGACAAAATAAATAGTGGCAACAAATTTCTTTTTGTAGACCTGGTAGACAATAAAGACGATGTTATTAAAACGTTGGTATTAGATGCTGCCAACAAACAAACCGATTCTAGAATTTTCCTGCCAAAATCTTTGGCTTCCGGCAATTACTGGCTGCGTGCTTATACCCGTGAAATTTTAAAAACTGATCCAAATAATATTTGTGTAAAACCAATTTATGTGGTCAACCGCACTGACGATTCAAATTTTAAAACACTTTCAAAAAAAGCAAATACTTCGGATAGCCTTGTAATCACTTTTTACCCGGAAGGTGGAAATATCATTACAGGAGCCAGTTCTGCAGTTGCCGTTCGCGCTACGGATTTAAACGGTAACCCGGTAGCTGTTAAAGGATTAGTAAGAGATAATTA
>JBBQWJ010000157.1:0-7851 GCA_038210685.1 Chitinophagales bacterium
CAGGTTTGGCATTATAGGAAATTCACCGGGTTTAGTGTACGCTTTGGATGTGGCCATCCAGGTGGCAAATACAGATTTGAGCGTTTTAATTAACGGCGAAAGTGGCGTGGGAAAAGAAGTCTTTTCTCATATAATTCATTCACTCTCTGCGCGAAAACACAATCCTTTTATCGCTGTAAACTGCGGAGCTATTCCGGAAGGAACGATTGACTCGGAACTTTTCGGGCACGAAAAAGGATCATTTACCGGCGCGGTAGATTCACGAAAAGGTTATTTTGAAACGGTAAACAGCGGTACGATTTTTCTCGATGAAATCGGCGAATTGCCTTTGGGAACACAAGCGAGGTTATTACGTGTTTTGGAGGCCGGCGAATATATTCGAGTTGGTTCTTCAAAAGTGCAGAAAACAGATGTGAGAGTTATTGCAGCAACCAACAAAGATTTGCTGGAATATACACATACAGGAAGGTTCCGTGAAGATTTGTATTATCGTTTAAACACAGTTCCCATAAGGGTTCCGGCGTTGCGCGATAGGAAAGAAGACATTCCTTTGTTGTTCAGAAAATTTGCAGTTGATTTTGCGGAGAAATACAAATCACCCCCGGTTCAGTTGACTGAGGAGGCAAGGGAAATTTTGATCAATTATCCATGGCCTGGTAACATCCGTGAATTAAAAAATATTGCTGAGCAGGTGTCGGTTCTTGCAAAAGACAAATCCTTAAATGCGGATGAGTTAAAACACTTTTTACCTGATACCAATTACAACAGGCTTCCGGTTCTTTCCACTCATCAGCAGGGAAGTAATCAAAAAGAGTTTGCCAACGAGAGGGAAATATTATACAAATTATTTTTTGATGTAAAGAAGGATGTGACCGAATTAAAAAGAATGTTTTTTGATGTATTGCAAAATCCTTCTTCAATGAATGAAAATCGTTTCAGAAATGAACCAATATTGAATGATTTTCATAATGATGCCCGGCCACCCGCTATTTCCTCAGGACAACCGGTTGTTCTGCACAACAACAATAATATTGATGAACACCAGGAAGTCGAAGAATCTTTGAGTATTATGGATGCAGAAAAAGATCTTATTATAAAAGCTTTGAAAAAACATCGCGGTAAAAGAAGAGACGCTTCCAGTGATCTTGGTATTAGTGAAAGGACATTATATAGAAAGCTAAAAGAGTATAACATTAATGAGTAAACACAATTTAGAAAACCAGCACCATTAAAAATGAAATCAAAATCAAGCATACAACTTTTCGCTTTACTTAGTTTTCTTTCCGTGATTTTCACGTTTGCAACGTGCAAATATTCTTTTAAAGATACTTCGCCAATTCCTGCAGACATTACTACTTTCAGGGTAAATATATTTGAGAATAAAGCCCGTTATGTAAATCCTTCTATCGCTCCTGAGTTGACAGAAAAACTTCGTCAAAAAATAATCAGTCAAACCCGGTTGCGCGAAACAAAAAATGACGATGCTAATTATGATATAAGTGGTTATTTGTCTGATTACAGTGAAACTACCAGCGGTGTGCAAAATCAGCAAGCTTCAAGTAATCGGTTGAACGTTAGTTTTCACCTTATCTTTAAAAATACGGTTGATCCTGATCCTGCGAAAAGTTTTGAGACGGATCTTACCAGTAATTATGATTTCCCGGCCACTCAAACTTTGCAACAGGCGGAATCAAACCTGATGGACAAAATTATTAAAACAGTTACAGATGCCATCTTCAACAAAATATTTTCAAACTGGTAATTAGAATTTGATGAATACAGAAAACAATTATGCCTCCCATTACTATTCTGACGTTTTCACGGATATAAATGTTCTTGAAAAAAATGTCCAGGATTACCCGGCAAGTTCAGTAGCACGTTTCTTATTGTTGTATCAATTAAAAAAAAATAATGATCCTCGTTTCGGGAAGGTTGCCAGGCAAACAGGAATTTATTTCCATAATCCACAATGGATAGAATATCAATTGTCCCAATTATCGATAGAACCCGAAATTAATTTTAGTAATAATTCAAACGTCGAAAATCCTGATAAAGAAAATATAACCCTTGAACCAACTGAAGTTGATGAACAATTTGTAGAAACAGTTGTTGTTAGTCCGGAAGAAAAAAATGCCGCGGCTGAAGTTGACAACGCAAATGATATTGAACTTGTTGATCAAAAAGAGACAGGAGAAAAGTCGATTTTACCAGTAAACGAAGAAATTACCGAGAATTTGCATTTGGAAACTGAATCTCCAGATAAAGAAAATGAAGAAATTGCAGAGGAAATAAATGAAGAAATAAATACTGAAAATGATACTGATTTAATCGAACAAAAATTGCAGGATGAAGAATTTCCTTTACCAGTAAACGAAGAAATAATTGAGAATTTGCCTTTTGAAACCGAATCTTCAGATAACAAAAATGAAGAAGTTGCCGGGGAAATAAAAGAAGAATCAGTGGAAAATAACTCAACTGAGGAAGTTCCGGTTGTTGAGGAAGAAAACCAGTTTTTGCCTGCAGAAGAAATGCTTGCCGGGTTGGAGGAGCAGGAAAATAAAACTGATTTCCCGTCCGAAAATGAGGAAACTGAATTTAATACTGAAGAATCCGTTTTCAATGCAAAGATTCCTGAAGAAAAAGAAGAGGAAAATCCCTCCGGTGAGGAAAGTACCGATTCAGAAGAAAATGATGACGAAGATGATGATCTTTCTATTCCGTTTGAGCCGCTGCACACAGTTGATTATTTTGCTTCGCAGGGCATTAAGCTAACCGAAGAGGCATTGAATAATGACCAATTGGGGAAGCAGGTAAAAAGTTTTACTGCATGGCTTAAAAGCATGAAGAAGTTACATCCCGGCCAACTGCCGGAGCAAAATGAGGTGATTGAAAAATTAATACAAACTTCTTCAGAAGCTTCTAACAAAAATGCAAATGTGCTTACAGAAGCCATGGCAGAGGTTTTGGTGAAGCAGGGAAAGCGGGAAAAAGCTATTGAAATGTATGAAAAATTAAGTTTGATTAATCCCTCCAAAAGTGCTTACTTTGCAGCCAAAATTGAAAGTTTAAAAATCATATAATATGTTAATTATTTTTATAATCATTATCATTTTAGCCTCCATAATATTAGGTGTGATAGTGCTTATTCAAAATCCGAAAGGTGGTGGGCTTAACTCTTCCGTAGGCGGCTTTAGTAACCAGTTGATGGGTGTAAAACAAACTACCAATGTTCTGGAAAAAGGCACATGGCTTTTTGCAGCAATCATCGGTATATTATCCCTTACTTCCACATTGTTCATTCCAAAAACTGGCGGAACAAATTCAAATGAAAATTTAATAAATGAGGCGCCTGTAGGTACTCCACTGGCTCCACAACAAAATAACACTGTGCCAATGCCTTCTACTCAACAGGCACCGGTACAAACTCCGACACCGGCTCAATAAGATATCAAAATTATTTAACACCCTGTCTTAAAAGAGACGGGGTTTTTTATTAGTATTTATTTTTGAAAAAAGGATAAAAACATTACTTTCAGCAACCAACTTGAAATTAATATATGAAAACCGGTAAAGTAATTTTTTTTATTGTTTTTATCATTGGACTGGCAGTGGCTTATTGCGGCTGGAAAGTCTTTGGACCTACCGTTGAAAATCCCAAAAAACATTCTTTGTACATCAAAACAGGTACTAATTATCAGGATGTAAAAGATAGTTTGCTGAAAAACAAAATGATTAAAAATACCTTCTGGTTTGACCAGGTTTCAAAATATGTCGATTATCCTCAAAAAGTAAAAGCAGGAAAATATAAAGTAACTGATGGAATGAGTTTGTATCATTTGGTAAAAATGCTTCGTTCCGGCAGGCAGTCGCCCGTCAATTTAGTGATCACTAAACTTAGAACCAAAGATGACCTTGCAAAAAAGATCGGCGGCGATTTTGAAATTGATTCTTCAACGGTAATGAATTTTTTGAATAACGAAGATTCACTCAGGCAGTTTGATGTAGACACGAATACAGTTATGGTGGATGTGATCCCTAATACATACACTTATACATGGAACACCTCCATAAAAAATATTTTTAAAAAACTGTATGCTGAAAAGCAAAAATTTTGGAATGATGAAAGAAAGCAGAAAGCAGAGCGGCTAAACCTTACAACAGCGCAGGTGTACACTCTGGCATCAATTGTTGAAGAAGAAACTAACAAGCAGGAAGACAAAGGAAAAATAGCAAGTGTATATGTGAACAGGTTAAAAAAAGGAATGAGACTGGCCGCAGACCCTACAGTAAAATACGCTTTGAGAGATTTTGGATTGAAAAGAATTTATCATAAGCATCTTCAATTCCCATCACCTTACAACACTTATCTGAATACAGGATTGCCCCCGGGGCCTATTTGTACACCTTCTATAAAAACGATAGACGCGGTTTTAAATTCACCCCAGACTGATTACTTGTTTTTTGTGGCTCGTTCCGATTTTTCCGGATATTCTGATTTTGCATCTGATTATCACCAACATGAAATTTATGCAAAAGCCTATCAGCAGGCACTGGATAGCCTTATTAAATCAAGGCAACAAGGCGAATAATTTAAAAAGGTTTATTTTAGATTTTTTTAAATCTGAAAACTGACTTAAAATAAGAAAAGAGTTTTGCAAAAAAAGAAATATCTTCTTCTTCACCCCATAAAATATTTGATCAGAAAAAGTAAGGTCTGGTCGCCGCCTGGTTTCCAGGAAATGAAGATTTATGCAGTGATGAAGCACTTTTTAAAGGATTTCAATCTTCCTAATTTCACTGAAAAAGCATCGGCGATTTCTTATAATTTTATAATGTCGGTGCCTACCTCCTGCTTATTTCTTTTTACACTTACACCCAATCTTCCTTTCATTTCAAAAAAAGGGCTTAAGTTCCAACTGCACGGATTGATTCATGATATTATACCATCATCCACTTATAATAAAGGATTAATTCAATTTGTAGACAGCTTTATTAATGGTTCCAAAATAGGAATGCTATCATTCACATTTGTTCTTTCATTATTTTTTGCTTCAGGAGCAGTTATGGGATTAATGAGATCATTCAATAAGAATCATGTTGGTTTCCAAAAGATGAAGGGGTTAAAAACAAGATGGGAAGCCATAAAGTTAACGATGATGCTTTTTGGGCTGTTGCTCATCTGCATTATTCTGTTACTTATGCAGCGTAACATTTTAAATTGGATCGGTATTAAAGATATCCATATAAGGAATCTCATTTTTTATGGAAAGTGGATATTTATTGTCAGCCTCATTTTTTATTCATACGCTTTTATTTATCGATATGCGCCTTCAACTACCAGGCGATGGAACCTTGTTTCTCCCGGCGCTGTGGTAGCCACATTTTTATCTATTTTGGTTACCATCGGGTTTACAGCATTTGTAAATAATTTTGGCAGATATAATATTCTATATGGTTCGATTGGTACCATTATGGTGATCATGATCATGATCTTTTTAAACTCGTTGGTGATATTGATTGGCTTTGAACTTAATTTAAGCATCAACACTTTAAAAACTAATGCGGAAGAAGAACAGGGAAAAGATGCCAAACTGTGGGTTAAAAAATAAATCTACTCAAATAGTAAACTACCAAATAACACTGATTTTTATTTTAGTAAAAAGTTCACAGGCTTTCAGGAAATACCCGGTTTACTTTTATGAAGCGAGGTAAAAAATAAGAATTCATTCCGGAAATCATCACCCCACGGCTTGTGGAAGCGTGAATGAATTTAATATCGCCGTTATTATTTTCTGTGACAATTCCGACGTGCCCCACTACCCCGCTTTTTACATTGCTTCCTGTGAACAAAATAATATCCCCCGGTTTACTGTCTTTAAACGGAACATCTTCGCCTGCATTTGTAAAATCGACTGTAACGCGTGGTACAGAAATATTGAAATGATTAAAGACATAATTCACAAAGCCCGAACAATCAAAACCATCGTCGATACTTTCTGCACCATATTTATATTTTATCCCGATAAGTGTCTCAGCAAAACTTACCACATCATTGGCAGAAACATTTTTTGTGTTAACCGTTCTCTCAGGTACTTTGTTTTTCACAACCACGCTGTGAACACCATCGTTAGCTTCGTCGGACGTCTTTTTTATTTTTCTTGAAGCACTGCAACCGGCTAAAATAAAAACTGAAACACCTATGATGAAAAGTAAAAAATTTTTCATTGGAAAAAGGAATTAGTCTGCTTAAAAATTGCAGCAGTAATTTTTTGTGTGAATATCTATAAAATATTAGAATATATATAATAACTAAATGTTACAGTTTTTGCGCTTTGCACATTCTAAAGTAATTTTGCAGCGTTTATAAATACAATTTTAAAAAACAAACTCACACAAAATATGGCATACGACGTAATAGTTTTAGGCAGTGGCCCGGGCGGTTATCCGGCAGCAATAAGGGCTTCACAATTAGGAAAAAAAGTGGCAATTATAGAACGTGAAAGTCTTGGTGGTATCTGCCTCAATTGGGGTTGTATCCCAACAAAAGCTTTGTTGAAAAGCGCACAGGTAATGGAATATGCAAATCATTCAGCAGATTATGGAATTGATTTAAAAGATCCTCAACCCAACTTCGGTAATGTGATAAAACGCAGCCGTGGAGTGGCCGATAAAATGAATAAAGGTGTTACTTTTTTGATGAAAAAAAATAAGATCGATGTGGTGATGGGAAATGGGAAGTTACTTTCTGCAACAAAACTGGAAGTAACTGATGCTGATGGTAAAAAGCAAACACTTGAAGCAAAAAATATAATTATTGCAACAGGCGCAAGAGCAAGAGAATTGCCTTCATTGAAATTTGATGGAAAGAAAATAATTGAATACCGTAAGGCAATGAGTCTTGAAAATCAGCCTAAATCATTGATCGTTGTTGGCTCAGGCGCCATCGGTACTGAGTTTGCCTATTTTTATAACAGCATCGGAACAAAAGTTACCGTAGTCGAATTTCTGCCAAGGATTGTTCCTGTTGAAGATGAAGACGTATCCAAAGAGCTTGAAAAAAGTTTTAAAAAGCAAGGGATTACCATCATGACCAGCAGTGAAGTAACCAGCGTGGACACCAGCGGTGATGGTGTAAAGGCCAAAGTAAAAACTAAAGATGGTGAAGTTACTTTGGAAGCTGATGTAGTTTTGAGTGCAACAGGAATTACGGCAAACATTGAAAATATCGGGCTGGAAGAATTAGGTATTAAAACTGATAAAGGAAGAATCGTAGTAGATAAAAATCAGCAAACTAATATTCCCGGTTTGTATGCCATTGGCGATTGTACTCCGCACCAGGCGTTAGCACATAAGGCTACTAAAGAAGGCATCAATGCTGCAGAACATTTGGCTGGTAAAAATCCTGAACCTATCGATTATAATAACGTTCCTGGCTGTACTTATTGTTCTCCTGAAATTGCTTCTGTCGGATATACAGAAAAAGCGGCTAAGGATGCGGGTTATGAATTGAAAATTGGAAAATTCCCTTTCATTGCCAGTGGAAAGGCAACAGCAGCAGGCGCTACAGAAGGTTTTGTAAAAATAATTTACGATGCAAAATATGGCGAATTATTGGGTTGCCACATGATTGGATATAATGTAACTGAAATCATTGCGGAAATTGTTGTGGCTCGCAAATTAGAAACAACTGCGCATGAAATTTTAAACGCCATTCATCCGCATCCAACCATCAGCGAAGCCGTGAAAGAAGCTACAGCAGTGGCTTATGGGGAAGCAACGGATATTTAGAAATTAGGATTTGGAATAAAAATAAAATATGAAATCTAAAAGACCAGATTGGGTAACAAATCC
>JBBQWJ010000158.1:0-7820 GCA_038210685.1 Chitinophagales bacterium
ACCAATTCATCTTCAAGATTCAAATTTAATTTCCCCTCTTTATCAATAATTAACTGCAAAAAATTGCAGATATTCTTCCCATACATTTTGCTGGCATCATAAGGCATTGTTGCTGGCAGATTAGAATTTCCGACAATAGTAACTCCCTTATAATTTATAGTTTCATTATTTTTTGTCAGTTCTGTATTTCCACCGGTAGCTGCAGCCAGATCAATAATTACAGATCCGTTTTTCATTTTTGCTATCATTTCTTCAGTCAGCAAAATCGGCGCTTTCTTACCAAAAATTTGTGCTGTAGTAATTATGATATCTGATTTTTCGACACTCGCTGCAATTTTCTCTTTTTGTTTTTGCAAAAATTCGGGAGTTTGTTCTACCGCATAACCTCCGGCTTTACTGGCATCTGCCGCCCCTTCCACCTCAATAAATTTTGCCCCAAGACTCATGACCTCTTCTTTTACTGCAGGCCTGGTATCAAAAACTTGTACTACACCTCCTAACCTTCTCCCAGTGGCAATCGCCTGCAAACCTGCGACACCAGCACCTAATATCAAAATTTTTGCAGGCGGGATGCTTCCGGCAGCCGTCATAAACATGGGAAAATATTTCGGGAATAAATTTGCTGCTAATAAAACTGCTTTGTATCCTGCGATGTTAGCCTGGCTGCTCAGCACATCCATGCTTTGTGCACGGGTGCTTCGCGGTATCATATCAATGCTGAAAACTGTGATATTGCTTTCGTTTAATTTCTTGATAAAATCAACATTATACAGTGGCTGAAAAATACCTAAGATCACTTTTGTTTTAAGTAATTCGACTTCTGACTGAAGCGGGAGATGAATGGTTAAAATAATTTCAGACTTGGCAATTACGTTTTCTCTTAAATCTATTGCAGCACCAGCTTCTGTATATTTTTCATCAGTTGCAAATGCCTTTTCCCCTGCATTACTTTCTACTAATACATCAACATTTAATTTTTTTAAAATCCCAATATGCTCTGGTAAAAGTGAGACTCTGGTTTCGGGTAACGGTTCTTTTAAAACACCAATCGTCATAATTTAAAAATATTGGCCTAAGGTATTATAAAAATCAAAACCTTATGGGAAAATCTTGCTTTACTTTAAAATCTTTACTAAAAAAAACAAGTCCTATAAAAAAAAGATCAATGGTTAAAGTAACAGATGGATGTTGTTTTATTTCTTCCCAGGCCTCTTCCATTTCAGCACTCCAATGGATATCATCAAAAATAAAAATCGAGTCAACAGTGGATTTTTTCAGAAAAAGGTTAAAATATTCCAACGTTGGTTTTTTGCGATGGTTACCGTCAATAAAAAGCAAATCAATAGTTTCAAATTTATCAAAGGCTTGTGAAATTGTTCTTTCAAAATCACCTTTGATCAATTCAATATTACCATAACATGCTTCTTTAAAATTTTGTAATGCTATTTTTGAAATATTATTTGATCCTTCCAATGTAACAACTCTTGCGTCATTATTTGAACTGGCAAGATAGCAAGTTGTAATACCAAAAGAGGTTCCCAATTCTACAATATTTCTTGAATGATAATATTTAGCAATCCTGAAAAGTAATTGAGAATATTTTTTCTTTTTTAAAGAAGAACGGGCAATGTCTTTTACCTTCCTGTTTTTAAAAGGTATCACTGCTGAACCGGCGCCGAAATCTTCAACTTCAATTTCAGTAACATTTTTGAGAAGTGATCTGCGTAAAGGTTCAATTGTATCATAACAAGGATATTTTTTCCTGTCATTCAAAACATGCAGGATAAAGTCAAAAACGAATGGAGAATGAACTCCATGGCCTTTGCCGTTTTTGGAATTAAAATAATAATGAAAATATTTTTTGGCAAGTTGGAATGAGGAATACATTATTTAATTTGATCATTATCAGTTTTTTCCCAAATCTCAAAAGTGAAAGGATAATTATTTTTTTCATCTGCAGGATGAAATTCTTCACTGGTAAGTTTCCACTTTTTTTTATCAATTTCAGGATAATAAGTATCGCCTTCAACTTTAGTATGTACGCGTGTCAGGTAGATCCTGTCCACCAAATTTATCGTCTCGCTAAAAACCTTTCCGCCGCCGATAATGAAGATTTCTTTTGCATCACTTTCCTTTGCTTTATCAATCGCATCATTGATTGAGTGGGAAATAAAAACATTTTTCGGATGCCAATCAGTTTTTCGGGTAACGACGATATTTATTCTTCCCGGTAAATCTTTTTTCATCGATTCATAAGTACTGCTTCCCATGATCACGGGCATTCCCCAGGTTTTATTTTTAAAATATTTAAAATCAGTAGGAAGATGCCAGGGCAAACCATTTTTTATTCCGATAACATTATTTTCTGAAGCTGCTACAATATGTGAAAGCATGATTTAAATTTTTGTAATCAAATTATTCTAATTTCACTAGTTTCTACACGGCAACAGGGGCTTTTATAGGGGAATGCGATTCATAATTTTGAAGTTCAAAATCTTCATATTTAAAATCAAAGATATTTTTCACTTCCGGGTTCAATTTCATTTGTGGGGAAGGAAATGGCTTTCTCGTAAGCTGAAGTTCTGCCTGTTCGAAATGATTTTTATATAAATGAACATCTCCAAAAGAATGAACAAATTCCCCCGGCTCCATGTCACAAACCTGTGCAATCATCATTGTAAGTAACGCATAGGAAGCAATGTTGAAAGGAACTCCCAAAAAAACATCCGCGCTTCTTTGATATAACTGGCAGGACAATTTTCTTCGTCCTCCCTCTTCTTTGGCGGGGGCAGTATAAAACTGAAACAAACAATGGCAAGGCATCAGTTTCATTTCTGGAAGATCAGCAACATTCCACGCGCTGATAATCAACCTGCGACTATCCGGATTGGTTTTTAATTGTTCTATCAAATCCGAAACCTGGTCAATAGTTTCCCCGTTGACACCGGCCCAACTGCGCCATTGTTTTCCATAAACAGGCCCCAGGTTTCCTCTTTCATCTGCCCATTCATCCCAAATTTTTACATTATTATCCTGCAGATATTTTACATTGGTATCACCTTTTAAAAACCATAATAATTCGTAAATAATACTTTTTAGATGCAGCTTTTTTGTAGTTACGAGCGGAAAGCCTTTTTGCAAATCAAACCGCATCTGGTAACCGAATAAACTGCGTGTACCCGTTCCTGTGCGGTCATTTTTATCAACACCGGTGTAGATTATTGTTTGTAAAAGTTGAAGATATTGCTGCATAGGCGCAAGTTAATGAATTAGCAAAAATTAAACCTCAAACATACTTTCATATATTTGCGCAACTTTTAAATCTTTTTTCATGTCAGTATTAGTCAATAAAAATTCAAAAATATTAGTACAGGGGTTTACCGGAACTGAAGGAACTTTCCATGCAACACAAATGATAGAATACGGAACAAAAGTAGTAGGTGGAGTTACTCCCAATAAAGGCGGAACCACTCATCTTGACAGGCCGGTGTTTAATACAGTTGAAGAGGCGGTGAAAGAAACAGGAGCAGATGTAAGCATCATTTTTGTGCCTCCCGCATTTGCTGCCGATGCTATTATGGAAGCATCGGACGCAGGAATCGGGCTGATTGTTTGCATCACAGAAGGAATTCCGGTTCAGGATATGGTAAAAGTTAAAAATTATTTACAAGATTCAAAATCAAGATTGATAGGGCCAAACTGCCCGGGGGTTATTACCGCAGATGAATGTAAAGTAGGCATTATGCCAGGTTTTATTTTCAAAAAAGGAAAGATTGGTATTGTTTCAAAATCTGGCACACTTACTTATGAAGCAGCCGACCAGGTAGCAAAAGCTGGTTTAGGAATTTCAACTGCTATCGGAATAGGCGGCGATCCTATTATTGGCACAACCACCAAAGAAGCCGTTGAACTTTTTATGAATGACCCTGAAACAGAAGGAATTGTAATGATTGGTGAAATAGGCGGAAGTATGGAAGCAGACGCTGCCCGTTGGATAAAAGATAATTACCGCAAACCGGTAGTTGGTTTCATTGCAGGTCAGACGGCTCCTCCCGGAAGAAGAATGGGACATGCCGGAGCCATTGTAGGCGGAGCAGAAGATACCGCTGCAGCTAAAATGAAAATACTTTCAGAATGTGGGGTTCATGTAGTAGCAAGCCCTGCCGACATAGGAAAAACTATGGCAAAAGTAATGAATAACTAATTCTTAATACTTATTTTTATAAGGATGATCTTAACAGGTCATCCTTTTTTATTATTGCAAAACCGGAATCTTCAAAATTTCTTTGTTTACTGCAAAATCAAATCACAGTGAGATTATTGAAAGTGCTTTAAATAAAAAATCCCTTCCATAAAAATGAAAAGGATTTAAAAATCTGTATCAAAAAAAGATTAATAGTCTTTGCCGTAACCACCGCTTCTGCCGCCGCCACCGCCGCTGCTCCTGCCGCCGCCGTAACCACCGCCGCCGCTTCTGCCGCCACCGCCGTATCCGCCGCCGCTTCTGCCACCGCCGCCGCCGTATCCACCGCCGCCGCCACTTTTCTTGTAGCCGCTGCCTTCTGGACGAGGTTGTGATTCGTTAACAATTAATTTACGGCCTTGAATTTCACTTTCGTTTAATGTAGCGATTGCAGTTTTAGCTGCTTCTTCGTCTTCCATTTCAACAAAACCGAAACCTTTGCTGCGACCGGTGTTTTTTTCTTTAAGAATTTTTGCACTTGTAACAGTACCATACTGACTGAATAAGTTGCTTAAATCGTCATCAGTCATTGACCAACTGAGATTACCTACATAGATGTTCATTGTAAAAGCTTTTGTTTAATAAATAAAAATAACTATTAATGAATCAGTAGCTACAATGAACTGAAGAAATCTTTGAAGAGAAACATCAGCCAAAAGAAAAACAAACTAAACCCATTAACAAAGTATAAAGATAAACTTTTATTTCAAATAAAATTATTTTCTGACAAATAATTTTATTTAGAATTTTGTCAAAAGTTCAATAAACCATTCAATTGTAAGAAATAAATTAAAAATAGCAGCGGTTGCGGCAAGTGAAATTATTATCCGAAAGCTTTATTTTTTATATTTGATCAAATAATGGCTTTGAAAAAAATTTCCTTGTCTTGCTTCTCCTTTTTTCTCTTATCTGTAGCCTTTGGTCAGTCAAAATATTTTCAACAACAGGTCAATTATACTATTGATGTAACATTAAATGACTTTGAAAAAACGTTAGATGGATTTGAAATTCTCAATTATACAAATAATTCTCCTGACACACTTCATTACATTTGGTTTCACCTTTGGCCAAATGCGTATAAAAATGACCGAACGGCTTTTAGCGAACAATTACTGCAATTAGGAAGAACCGATTTTTATTTTAGTGATGAAGTAAAGCGAGGTTATATAAACCGGCTGGATTTTAAAGTAAATGGCACAATTGCTGATCTTAAAGATGACCCGTTGTATATTGATATTGCCAAACTCATTTTACCTTCTCCCCTGTTACCTGGCCAAACCATCAAAATCACAACTCCTTTTCATGAAAAAATTCCGTTCAACTTTTCGCGCGGAGGTTATGTAGATCATACCTATCAAATTACACAATGGTATCCAAAACCGGCAGTATATGATGATAAAGGTTGGCATCCAATTCCCTATCTTGACCAGGGAGAATTTTATAGTGAGTTTGGAAATTTTCATGTTCAGATCACGGTGCCGGAAAATTATATTGTGGCTGCCACCGGCGAGTTACAAAATGCAAATGAAATAAAATGGCTAAAGGGAAAAGTTGATAATTCAGCATCACGTGCGAAACCCGTTATTGCTAAAAAGGAATTAATCGTTAACGATGAACAACCATTAAACAAGAATAGTAAAAAAGTCAAAAAAAGATACCAGCCAACCTTTCACAAAAAGAAAAAAATAATTAATAAAATAATTGAAGAACCTCCCGTTTCAGAAAAAACAAAAACACTGATTTTTGAACAAAAAAACGTTCATGATTTTGCATGGTTTGCCAATAAGAATTTTTTAGTAAGACATGACACTTTGCAACTGGCGTCAGGAAAAATTATTAATGCGTGGTCATATTTTCTTCCTTCTGATTTAGATATTTGGAAAAACAGCATTCAATTTATTAAAGACGCTGTGCGTACTAGAAGTATGTGGTTAGGAGAATATCCTTATAATACTGTTTCAGTTGTAGAAGCCAAACTTGCCTTTTCCGGTGGAATGGAATATCCTACCATTACCAGCATTTCACCGATGGAAGATGAGCAATCTTTGGACATGGTGATCGAGCACGAAGTAGGCCACAACTGGGTTTACGGTATTTTGGCAACTGATGAAAGAGATCACCCATGGATGGATGAAGGAATGAACACTTATTTTGACAATCGCTATAAGCAATTAAAATATCCCACAAAAGTTACAGTAAAAGAAGATTTTCTGGAAAAAAGAATTCCTTCTGATGATGAAGATTTAGTTTACAGAACCCAGCTTGCTGCAAAAAAAGACCAACCGATTGAAACGCCATCACAAGATTTTTCTGAAACTAATTATGATGTGATTGCGTATTACAAAACAGGCTTATGGATGAAAAAGTTACAGGATTTCGTTGGCAAAAATATTTTTGACAGTTGTCTTCATGAATATTATAACCGCTGGAAATTTAAACATCCCTATCCTGAGGATTTTAAAAAAGTAGTGGAAGATATTAGCGGAAAAAATGTTGATACAATCTTTTCTTTGTTATCAAAAAAAGGAAGACTTGAACCTGAGAAAAAAAAGGATTTCAAAGTAGCTTCATTTTTCAATTTCAGGAATACAGATAAATACAATTATCTTTTTTTATCACCAGCCTTCGGATATAATTATTATGATAAAATAATGCTTGGTGCGGTCATTCATAACTACACTTTGCCGGAACCAAAATTTCATTTTTTTGTTGCTCCACTGTATGCTACAGCAAGCAAATCGCTTAATGGCATTGCAAGAGCAGGTTACAACATCATGAGTTATGGATTGATAAGAAAAGCTGAAATTTCTTTAAGTGCTGAAAAGTTTTCGATGGATGAATTTGCCGATTCAACCGGTGCAAAAAATTATATGGGATTTACAAAAATCGTTCCTTCGGTAAAACTCATTTTCAGAAATAAGAATGCAACAAGTTCTGTTAAAAAGTGGCTTCAATGGAAAACTTATTTTATAAGGGAAGCCTCTTTATCTTTTCAAAGAGACACAGTATTGCAACAGGATATTATCAGTTATCCCAAGAGTAGCAGGTATCTCAATCAATTAAGCTTCGATTTACAAAACAACCGAGCACTTTATCCTTATTCTTCAAATATTGTTTTACAGCAGGCGAGCAATTTTTTAAGATTTTCATTTGAAGGGAAATATTTTTTCAACTACGCAAAAGGTGGCGGAATGAATGCGCGGTTATTTGCCGGAAAATTTATGTACCTGGGCGCTCGCACAATTTATAAGCAATTTGAAACCGACCGTTATCATCTGAATATGACAGGACCAAACGGCTATGAAGATTACACTTACAGTAATTATTTTATTGGTAGAAATGAATTCCAGGGAACGGCATCACAACAAATAATGATTCGTGATGGTGGCTTCAAAGTGCGTTCAGACCTGCTATCCAGCAAAATTGGAAAAACGGATAACTGGCTGACTGCACTTAATCTAACTTCCGATCTTCCGAAAGATTTAAATCCTTTCCAGGTTTTTACAACTAAAAACCCGCTTAAAATATTTTTTGATGTTGGAACCTATGCAGAGGCATGGCAAAAAAATGCTTCTAC
>JBBQWJ010000159.1:0-7791 GCA_038210685.1 Chitinophagales bacterium
TTGCAACTCACCTTCCAGTTTGACTGTCGCGATTATGGAATCACCAGTACAAGCATTTCTGATAATGTGCAGATTGAGTGCAACATGAATTTCAACAATAAATAATTCACCCTAAAAAGAAATTATCATGAAACGAATATTAATTCTTTTCGGACTCATATTAACACTGGGATTGTTTTTAACCAGTTGCTATAAAGATGTGATACTTCCGGAAGCAGCAGTTGATCCTGATGGCCCCCCGCAGTTCGTAAGCTATTCAGCAGATTTGGCCCCATTGTTTAATACCAGTTGCGCTTTATCCGGATGCCACGTTGATGGAGGGCACAAGCCTTATATGAACACCGATATATCTTATCTACAAATAGTAAATGGTGGATTTATAAATACCGATCTTCCAAAGACAAGCATTCTCTATATTCAAATAAACGGCGACATGAGAGAACATATTCCATCTGCTAAAGACAGGCAAAAAGTATATGATTGGATAAGAAACGGTGCCCCCAATAATTAATTGACTTTTAAAAAATAAATCAATATGAAAAGTTTTATAAAAAAAGGAACAGGTTTGCGGGTCTTCGCTTCCTTCCTTGTTATTTGCCTGTTGGTACTGAGCAGCAATGGTTTTGCGCAGGATTCTACAGCAATTGAAGGACCGCCACCTCCGGTTAAAGAAAAACCGGTTAAAAATACTTTTGAAAGTGTATGGATACTCGATAACCAAACTATATTAGTACCACAGAAAAAGACACTTGAAATAGATATAATGCATAGGTTTGGAGTGGTAACAAATGGCTACTCTGATTTCTGGGGTTTATTTGCTCCTTCCAATATTCGTCTTGGAGTAAATTATGTTCCAATCAACCGGCTTAATGTGGGTGTAGGACTTACAAAAAGCAATATGCTCCTTGATGGAAATGCAAAATATTCTATCATCACACAAACGCCGCATAAATTTCCGGTAAGTGTTTCTTACTATGCTAATATGGCCTACGATACCAGGAAAGACCCTGATGGTGGAATATTCAAATATGAATCTCAACGGTTCTCATTTTTCCACCAGGTAATGATAGCCCGTAAGATCACCGATAAACTTTCTCTACAAATAGCAGGAAGTCTATCTCATCAGAATTCTGTGGATGGATACTACACAAAAAATGACAGTACAGGAAAAGTGATCTTTAAAAATATGAAGTTTGACCATTTTGCATTTTCATTCTCAGGGAGATACAAATTAACAGATGTTACATCACTCATGTTTGATTATGATCAACCAATAACCAAACATGCTACCAACAACCCTAATCCTAATTTAGCTTTAGGCCTAGAATTTAATACTGGTGGTCACTCATTTCAATTCTTTGTAGGAAACTATTCTTACCTGAATCCACAGCGTAATAACCTTTTCAACACCAATTCTCCCTTTGCTTATACAGATAAGACAACAGGTAAAAAAGTAAAAGGCGGACAATTCCTGATCGGATTTAATATCACAAGATTATGGAATTATTAAAATAACAATTTTAGAAAGCAGAGAAAACAGCAATAATAAAAGGCCTTTAGTCGAAATGATTAAAGGCCTTTGTATGCGATCTCCATAGAGTTTTCTTTCTTTAAAACTTCAGAAAATCACAATCTTTTTTACCTTCACACTAATCTTCAAATAGATGAAAAAGGATTTAAAAAACATACTTGTAAAATTGCTCTTTGTTATTTTTTTTCCTGCTTTTTTTTTAAGCTGCAATAATAACAGTGCAGAGAAAAACAAACCAATTGTTACTCCTGAACACAAGACGCTTGCAAGAAAATTTATTTCCAAGCCTCCCTCCTCTTTTGAAGATACGTTGCCGATAAAAAATCCATGCGCTATTTTTTACAAGCCCGATTCTATTCAACTTGAAAAAATAAAAGCAATCAACAAACCAATGGTTTTTGAAGGTTTAATGCACGACTGTTTTTTTCAGATGAGATACTCACACATCGTTCTTAAAAAGTATTATCCAAAAATTAAAATAATCGAAACTACCAAAGCACGATATCTTTTATTTGTTAAGGAAGATAAGAGCGATTCGTGCATTGACCTTAATAGCAATAATGATATTTGCGGTATGTATATTTTCAACACTAAAAAAAATCCACAGCTGGTTGATATGACCAATGTAGATACTGAGCTTGATTTTTATTTTAAAAAGTAAAGCACTTATACATAACCGTTATAAGCAGTAATATGGGGAATAAAACAGTAAACAAAGTTTTATTTGAGATTTTTGTTCTAATAATTACTCTCTTTTTTTAGCGGTAACAGCAAAAAAGCAAAGCAGGAGAAGAAAAGAGAAAATTTAGCGGGCAAATACCTAAATAGCTAAAGTCATTTTCGTAAATTGTATTCTCTAAAGGCGCTTAAAATAATTAATAAGAAATAGAAAATAACAAACCATACAAAATTTAAGAATAATGATCAATAGCCCGGCAAACAAAGATTGAAGAATATATTTATAAACTTTCAGACTGAAAACCGTACAACAACGAAACCTACCCTGTATTGCTGCAAACCCGGTTGCAGCAATTTGAAATTGCCGAAAGAAAAAGAGTCTTTTGTAGTCGAATTAAAAAAAAACTGAAAAAATGAACAAGACATCAATATTAATTTTAGGGCTTATCGCTTCATTTTGTTTTGGGTTTGCCTTCAAGTCAATAATTGTAAATCAAAATACATCTAAAACGACAAAAATGAAAAAGGTAACAGGAATTGGAGGCATCTTTTTTAAATGCAAAGATGTCAATAAAATGAACGAATGGTATAAGACGCATTTAGGTTTTGATACAAGTGAATACGGCACAACTTTCGAGTGGCGACAAGGTGCAGACACAACCAATAAAGGGCTTACGCAATGGTGTCCATTTGCGGAAACAACAAACTATTTTGAGCCTTCAACAAAAGATTTTATGATAAACTATAGAGTTGAAAATTTGGTAGCCCTCGTAGAGCAACTTAAAAATGAAGGCGTAACAATTGTGGACAAAATTGAGGATTCTGAATATGGTAAATTTGTTCATATTATTGACGTTGAAGGCAACAAGGTTGAACTTTGGGAGCCTAATGATACTGAATAAGATAAATGTTGGTTGCCTAACATTGAGAAAAACTGGCGCTTTGGGGTTTCCTTTCTTAGACGGAAAGACAATCAACAGTTGCATGTCTGCAATACTATTTTTGCGCCACCCCAAAATAACAATCTTAACTAATTGTAAGTATACAATTGTTTAAAACTTCTTAAAAATCAAATTTGTTGGATTAATATAAATAACTTTAAGAAAAAGAAATTGCATGCAGCGTAAAGTTATATGGATGATAAGTAGCAGCCTGGTGGTTTTTTCATTACAGGGTTTCAGCCAAACAACAACTACTATTCCTTCTTCGCATCCCAAGATGGACAAATATTATCCGCAAGCACAAAAAACACAAACCATTTATGATAATCCGGATACCATCAAAGTAATGGCACCTGCAAAACCAGTAACCACTACCAACAATGCACCGGTGATGACCACAGCGCCTGTCACAACCGACAATGTGGTTCAGCCAAAATCTAATGTAACGCCTACCATTCCGCAGCAGGCACCTGAGCCGGTAATGCCGACCACTTCTGCAATTACCAACACATCCGTTTCTGTTGATACGGCCGCTACCAGGACCGTTTCTTCCAATACCATCAGTAAGCCGGCAACGGTTAAAATAAATAAACCACCCGTTCAGGTGGCACCGGCTGCACCAACGTCAAACTACGTAGATCCTTCTTCACTTTTCACCACGAGGCTCGGCAGCAGTTCGCCACAATACGACACATGGAAAAAAAATGACGATGGCGCGGGTTCAGTGACTACACAATCAAAACAATAAAGAAATTCGGGCAAACAAATCTACCTGCCAGCAGGCAGAGAAATAAGAAGGATTTTTATTTTAATAGAAGGAAGCATTTTATAAAACCGTATTTACGCAACTCCATCTTTTACGCCTTTAAAATAACCGACAGATTCTGCAATACCAGGCAATGGATCTTTCATATCTTTTTCAAATTCAATGCTGCAATGGCCCGGGTAATTTACCTTACGTAAAGCTTTTACAAATACAGGAAAATTAAGGATTCCACGGCCTGCTTCTATAGCCTGCCCGTCTTCTACAGCTTTGGTAACATCCTTTATGTGCAGATCAAATATTCTTTTGCCATATTCCTTCACCGCTTTTGCAGGCTCAACACCGGCACGCATTGCATGGCCAATATCAAGGCAAAGCCCCATTCGCGGATCCCTGTTTTTGATTCTTTCATAAGCTTCTTTGGGACTTGGATAAAGCTTGTCTTCCGGGCCATGGTTATGGATGGCCAGTTTAATATTGTACTCTTTTACCTTTTGCTCTGAATAATCGATCAGATCATAATCAGGTACGCCTATTATTATTGGGACACCAACTTTTTTTGCATAATCAAAAGCCTGGTCAACAGCCTCTTTAGTTTTCATATAAATAACGCCCACGCCATATATCGTAATTCCTCCATCCTGAAATTGCTTTTTTACTTCATCAATTTTTTCCTGCGAACTGTTGAGTGGCAGATGAAAATCTTTAACAGACATAAAATGAACATCCACACGTTGCATCATTTGTATCGACTGCGGAATATCAAAATGGAGGAATGTATAACCGGCAATACCAACCGGCAGCGCACTCGTATTTTCTTTATCCATAAATAAAGAACCTGCCTTATTTATTGATGGAAAAATAGTTGCACCTGTTAAACCCAGTGCTGTATTTCTAATAAATTTTCTTCTTGATGCCATAAATAAATATTAGGATGATTTAGAAATCGTTTCTTGTAACCCATTATTTTAAATCCTTCAACTTAATACTTCTGTAAGAAACCTGGTCACCATGATCTTGCAGAAGGATATAACCCTTATCCCACAAGCCAAAATTTTTCCAGTCCTTGTATTTACTGATGGCTATCAAATGTTTAAACTCATCAGACCCACGCTGGTATTCCAGCATTTTGTAACCATTCAGCCAATGTTCCACATGATTATCCGGGTAAACAACGATTCTTCCCCAATTCCACTCCCCAACAGGTTTCAGCGCTGCGGGAATATTTTTCCGGGGAATCAGGTCGTATAAAGATGATTCGGTGCGATCGAAATTTCTTCCGAGTTTGGCATCAGGATGAAGCGAATCATCTAAAACCTGGTACTCAAGCCCAATGCCCGACATGCCATGTGTGTCATAACTTTCTTTCACAAAATATTTTACGCCGCTGTTGGCTGCGGGTGTAAGTTTAAATTCAAATTGAAGATCAAAAGCGCCATATTCTTTATCAGTAATGACATCTCCTCCAAGCCCTTCCTGCTGGCCGTTCGAAGGCAAAACGGTTAATACGCCATCGTGCATTACCCAGCCTGAATCGGGAAAATGATCTTTATTAATTCCTCTCCAGCCTTTGCTGGTTGCGCCGTCCCATAGAAGTTGAACGCCGTTTTTCTTTTCCTGTTCAGATAAAGTATTGGGAATTAAATTGACCACAAAAATGCTGTCGGCAGGACTTGCCTGCAAATCGTCCGTTTTGATTTTAATATTTTTCCAACGCACCTCTTCGCCAGCATGAGCCGAATCAGGAATTTGATGTACCTGCAGTGCAATAAACCCTTTGTGCGTCATACTGTCAACAAGGTTTGCCGCCGGAATATTATTTATCCAGGTGCGAATATTATTTCCGATACATTCAATATGATAGTGATTCCATTCGCCATTTTTAAAAGCAGTTTTAGCGCCGGGATTTAGTTCCAAAGGATACAGCCATCCTCGTCTTGCTTCATCATAAATACCGCCGCTCCATGCTCTTGCAGATGGATCAACTTCTACCTGGTAACCATGCACGCGGCCGTTGTTATAATCTGCAGAACTTTCACTTCGGATTTGAATTCCTGAGTTCATAGAAGTATCGACTTTCAGGTCGAGGTCAAGGATAAAATCTCCATATTCTTTATCGGTAGCCAGAAAAGAATTGGGCGTATTTACAACCGTGGTCCCAACAATTTCGCCGTTTTCAACGGTGTATTTTGCCTTGCCATTTAGCTGGTGCCAGCCGTCAAGGTTTTTTCCGTTGAAAAGATCCTGTGTTCCTTTATCCGTTGAATCCTGCGAAGAAGAATTGCAGCTTAAAAAAGGTAAAAAAACCAATACAGCTATGAAATGCTTTAAATTCATTTTGAAAAAATTATGATGAAAAAATTGAATGATTGTTACGTTAATTGAATATCAGGCCGCCAGCCATTTTGGTATTGACGGCTCCACAATGCCTGCGCCTCTTTATCATTTAAAATCTTTCCTCCATTGGCAGCATCACAATGAAGCGTTCTGCTAACCCGTTGCGAAATATTTCCGAGATGACAAAGCAATACACTCTTATGGCCTTCGGTAATAGGAGAACTTAAAGGTTTGCCATCCCTTACCGCATTTATAAAATTCTCAAAATGATACGCATCTAATTGCACGCCCGGCCCCATTGAATTGATCGTGTCTGTTTTTGGTTCCTCTTTACTTTGTTTGATCAGCTTATTATCGGCATCATAAATTTTGTAATCATCGTTGCCCGTATTTACCAAGGTTCCTTTCTTTCCATAGACTTTAAACCCTCTTCCACTGCCGGCTTCAGGATAATTATTACAGCTTCGTCCTTCCCAGCTAATCGCTTTATTTTCGGGAAATTCGTAAGTGATCATTTGCGTATCGGTTGTTTGCCAATCGTCTTTGTAAGCATAACGGCCGCCGCCGGAAACCACCTTATCAGGATAATTAACGTCAAGCGCCCAGCGCATACAATCAATTTCATGAGTGCCGTTGTTGCAAGATTCACCTGTTCCCCAATTCCAGAACCAGTGCCAGTTGTAGTGAACGAGGTTATCGTGGTAATCTTTACGCGGAGCAGGGCCCTGCCAGAGTTCCCAATCAAGATTGGATGGAACAGGTATCACTTTTCCATGCCCTATTGAGCCGCGATCATTAGCATACCATCCTTTAGCATAATAAACATCACCGATTATTCCATCATGAATCAGTTTCATCGCTTCGTTGATATTCGGCCAAGAGCGCCGCTGGTTGCCCATTTGCACCAAACGATTGTATTTTTTTGCAGCAGCGATCAGCATTTCGCCTTCTTCCGGATTATGTCCGCATGGTTTTTCAACATACACCTGTTTGCCGGCGGCACAGGCAAGAATAGCGGCGGGTGTGTGCCAATGATCGGGAGTCGCAATGGAAACCGCATCAAGGTCTTTATCATCAAGAATTGTTCGGAAATCCTGGATCGCTTTTGGTTTTTTACCATTTAATTTTTCAGCGAGATTAATGCCTTTGGCAAGCGCATTGGTTTCTACATCGCAGACATAAGCGATCTCCACATTCGGAATCGTATGATACGCTTCGATATGTGCAAGCCCGCGACCGTTAGTACCGATTACGGCTACACGAATTTTATTGGCTGCGCTGTTTTTGCCTAATGCAGCAAGATTTAAACCGGTAAAACTTACCGCTGCGCCCGCCACAGCGGTGCTTTTGATGAATTGACGTCTTTGCATGGTATTGTTTTAGTAAATATAATTTCTAAAAAAAAGCAATCTTCAGATGCATAGATGAGATCAACGACGGTTGATCAAAGTGAATCAAGCAAACCCATTTCCAATCCTCTCATTTCTGCCAATCCACGCAATCTTCCTATTGCGGAATAACCGGGATTGGTTTTCTTTTTT
>JBBQWJ010000160.1:0-7769 GCA_038210685.1 Chitinophagales bacterium
TATGTTTATTATAAAGACTTGAACGGCATGTCATCCATTGAAGCTATTCGTGGTATCAATCCATCTTATGAAGGAGATTATGCTACTGTTTATTTTTCTTTTGTTCCACCTAACGGTCAGCCATACCCGAATAAAGACATTTATCTTTTTGGGCAGTTAACCAATTATAATTATATCGACAGTCTTAAAATGACCTTCGATCCTGTGAAAGCCATGTATCAAACTCATCTTTTGCTTAAACAGGGATACTACGATTATAATTACATAGCTGTTGATAAAAATAATTCTTCCATTCGGACTGAACTGGATGGTGATTATTACGAAACGGAGAATATGTATACCATCCTGGTTTACTACAAACCTTTTATTGGAAGGGCAGATGAATTGATTGGTATTTTATCTTTAGATTCAAGAACTGATCAGCCGGGGTTAAGCTTTTAACGGCTCTTTTTTTTAATTTTGATTTCTGTTATTTTAATTTTTTATAAGATTTTATCTTGTTATGACATTGAGTTCGCTAAATTCAGTGATATTTACGTGATTGTGTAACTTTTTAAATTTAATATAATGAAAAAATTTCTTGCTATTCCCGCTATACTCCTGATGGGATTAATTTCATGTAACTCAGGTAACAACAGCGAAACTACCACCAGCACTGATTCTACAACAATGTCGACAGACACCTCTCATTCTTCAATGGCGATGAGCAGCGAGGCATCAGTTCCTGAGGTTCCAGAAGGTGCTACTGTATCTTTTAAAAATTTAAAAGACGGTGAAACTGTTTCTTCACCTGTAAAAGTGGAAATGGTAGCCAATGGAATCTCTGTTGATTCTGCTGGAGCCGTAAAACCGAACTCAGGCCATTTTCATATTTTAATTGATGCTGAAGATTCTATCCCAACAGGAGATGTTGTCGCAAAAGACAGTACTCATCTTCATTTTGGAAATGCACAGCAGGAAACCAGCCTTACACTTTCTCCTGGAAAGCATAAGCTTACTTTACAGTTTGCAGATGGAGCACATCGCTCTTATGGTAGTAAATTAGCAACTACTGTTACCATTAATGTGAAGTAATAGAAAAAGAAAAATCTGATTTATTTATTCGTTTACTGTAAAATTTAATTTTACTCTACTTATATTTGCAGCCGGCAAGTCTTATACGACCAGCTCCTACAGAACTCCCCCAGGATCGGAAGATAGCAAGGGTATGTGGTTGAGCGGTGCGATGTAAGTAACTTGCCGGTTTTTTTTTCAGCCAATCTGTCTGTGCTTTAAACTCTTCTGAACTTTTTCAGAACTTTTCAGAATTCTTCTAAGCTCTCCTAAACCATAAATAATATATTTGCCAGATATTTTAAATTAAAAACATAACCATTTATGAAGTATTTTATTGACACGGCGAATCTAGATCAGATAAAAGAAGCAAATGATCTCGGAATTCTTGACGGTGTAACCACTAATCCTACTTTGATGGCCAAAGAAGGAATTAAAGGTGAGGAAGCAGTTTATAATCATTATAAAACTATTTGCGAGATAGTAGAAAACGGAGATGTAAGTGCAGAAGTAACCGCTGTAGATTTTAAAAATATTGTTGAACAGGGTAAAAAACTGGCTGCGATTCATAAAAATATCGTTGTGAAAGTTCCAATGATTCCGGAAGGGGTGAAAGCGATAAAATGGTTCACTGATAATGGTATCCGTACCAATTGTACATTGATATTTAGCGCCGGGCAGGCTATGATTGCTGCAAAAGCAGGAGCGGCCTATGTTTCACCATTTATTGGTCGTATTGATGACAGTGGTTGGGATGGTGTTGAACTGATTGAGCAAATCGCGAATATTTTTGATATACAGGGAATTAAAACTGAAATCCTCGCGGCATCTATTCGCAATTCATTACACATCATTAAATGTGCTGAAGCGGGCGCTAATGTTTGTACTTGTCCTTTGGATTCCATTATAGGATTAACAAAGCATCCTTTAACAGATATTGGCCTGGCAAAATTTATGGAGGACGCAAAGAAGTTTGAATAAAATAATTCTTCCTTTATACTTTGTAAAATAAATGCGCTGTTGTTTTTGCAAACTTCAGCGCATTATTAGGTGCGTAATCACGGGGTTAATTTCTTCTATTTCTTTTTGAAGAAGAAGCGGGCTCATGTAAAATCTCGTCCATAGTTTTAAGCTTTGCAGGGTCGGGGATCTTCTTAATATAAATGTCGAACTGCTTATACATCGCAGGATTTGATTTAAGGACGGCTTTTATATTCACTTTTGCCTTCTTAAAATCCGCCGGGAGGTAAAGTGAATTCCCATAAAATTTTCCATCGCCCGAAGAAAAAATAATATCAGTTGTATCTAAAGGAAGATAGCTGCCGTCACTAAGTTTTCCGTCAATGTTTATGTAATTGTAAGTTCCTTTTTTCAGGCTATCGGTGTAAAGATGAACATAAATACTATCGATCTTTTGAGCTTTTGCAAAAGTAGAAAATGTAACCAGTAAGAATAAAAAAACTAATTTCAATATTTTCAATTTATAATCAGATCAAATTTAAGAGGTGATAGTTGCATAAGGACCTGTTTTATGATTTTTTTAAAAGTTAAAAAAAAAGATTTGTCTATTAAGATATTTCATTACATCTTTGTTCCCGTCAAATGAAAGTAAACAACACATACAATAGCTGGTGGCACACAATCTAATGATTGTGCCGAATTGCTATTATTTGTGAAATGTATAAATATTACGCCCCGGCATAAAAGCCGGGGTTTTTTTATGTTATGAAAAAAATAAAACTATCCACTACTTCCAAAAAATTACTGGCAGATGTTTATACACCTGTTGGGATTTATTTGCGCCTTCGCGATCGTTTTCGTGATACCATTCTACTGGAAAGCGCCGATTTTCATGCCGGAGAAAACAGTTATTCATTTATTGGGATTAATGCCATTGCAGGAATTGAAATTAAAGACCTGCAACAAATTGAATATAAGTTTCCGCTACAGGAGCCTAAGCATATTCCGATTGATGGTTCAATAAAAGTAACAGAAGAGATCTGGAATTTCATGCAGCAATTTAGTATTGACCAGCCAGCAGAAATGCCGGTGAGTATGGCGCAGGGCTTATTTGGCTATACCACTTTCGATGCGGTTCAGTTTTTTGAAACTATTAAATTCAAATCTTCTGCCGCGCCGCAGATCCCTTTGGTTCGTTACAGGTTGTACCAATTTGTTATCGCAATCAATCATTTTAAGAATGAATTATTTATTTGTGAAAATCACATTAAAGGAATTGAAAGTGAGGGCGACTTAATTGAAAGTATCATAAAAAGTAAAGACGTTCCTGCCTTTCCTTTTGCCGCTTTGGGCAATGAAACTTCGCCACTAATTGATGCAGAATATTTGGATATGGTGAAAAAGGGAATTGCAAGTTGTGCAAGAGGAGATGTTTTCCAGGTAGTGTTAAGCAGGAAATTTCAGCAAAGATTTTCAGGGGATGAATTTAATGTGTATCGTGCACTAAGAAATATAAATCCCAGCCCTTATCTTTTTTATTTTGATTATGGCGATTACCGGTTGTTTGGAAGTAGCCCCGAAGCACAATTAAAAGTGAAAAATAATATTGCGATTATGCATCCGATAGCCGGAACTTTCAGACGCACAGGAAATGATATCCAAGATGAGCAACTGGCAGAAAAATTATTAAAAGATAAAAAAGAAAACGCCGAACATGTGATGCTGGTTGATTTAGCTCGTAATGACCTCAGCCGTTTATGCAGCAACGTTACGGTGAGTCATTTTTGTGAAGTTCAATATTTCTCCCATGTCATTCATTTGGTAAGCGAAGTAAAAGGCATTACAGAAAAAAATACCAATCCTTTTGATTTGCTTGCGATTACTTTTCCTGCCGGAACATTGAGCGGTGCGCCAAAATATAAAGCAATGCAGTTGATTGATGGCTATGAAAAAAGTTCCAGGGGGTATTATGGCGGTTGTATAGGCTTTGTTGGGTTTAACGGGGATATAAATCATGCGATAATGATCCGTACTTTTTTAAGTAAAGATAATCACCTCAATTACCAGGCAGGTGCAGGAGTTGTAGCTGCGTCTAACCCTGACAGTGAGTTGCAGGAAGTGAACAATAAATTAAATGCATTAACGGCGGCTATAAAATCCGCGGAAAATATTTAGAAGATGAAAATATTGATTTTTGATAATTACGATTCGTTCACTTACAACCTTGTGCACGTTGTTGAAAAGATCATTCATGGAAAGGTAGATGTTTACAGGAATGATAAAATTTCTCTTGAAAATATAAAAGAGTATGACAAAATTATTTTATCTCCTGGGCCGGGGCTGCCTTCTGAATCAGGTTTGTTATTGCCGTTGATAAAAGAATATGCTTCGTCTAAATCTATATTGGGCGTATGTTTGGGGCAACAGGCTATCGGTGAAGTGTTTGGCGGAAAACTGGTAAACCTAAAGGAAGTTTATCACGGGGTGGCAACAAAAATAAAAGTAAAAGAAGATCGCATTTTATCTAAAAATGATATTTTTAAAAATTTGTCTGCCGAACTTGAAGTAGGAAGGTATCATTCATGGATTGTTGCCAAAGAAAATTTTCCTGCTGACCTTGAAATTACTGCCGAAGATGAAAATGGACTTATTATGGCGCTGCGCCATAAAACTTTTGATGTGCAGGGCGTTCAGTTTCACCCCGAAAGTGTGTTGACACCTGAAGGTGAAAAGATGATGAGGAATTGGTTGAATGTTGTCTGAACTGGTATTTGTAGGATGTTTGGAAGATGAGAAATGGAAATTGATTTAATTAGATGAATATTATTATGTCAGATTTTAAATATGGTGAAATAACTGAAAAAATAATTGGTGCGGCTTTTAGAGTGCATGACTTCCTGGGAACTGGTTTTCAGGAAGTGATTTATCAAAGAGCGCTTGCCCTCGAATTTAATGTAGCGGCCTTAAATTACATAAGAGAATTTGAAATGCCGATTTATTATTTGGATCAAAATATTGGAACAAGAAGAGTAGATTTTTTATTAGAAAATATAATTAGTGTGGAATTAAAAGCAGTTACAAAACTGGAAGATGTTCATATCGCCAAGGCAATTAATTATTTGGAAGCATATAACCTAGAAATTGGTCTTTTATTAAATTTTGGAAGTAAAAGATTGGAGTTTCCCAGGATTACGAATAAAAAAATCAAACCGCTTATAATTCAATATTCAAAAAGTCCCAATCATTTCAAAAATCACAGTTCAGACTAATGAAAAAGATATTACAACATTTATTTGAGCACAAAACACTTTCACGCGAAAAAGCAAAGGAAGTGTTATTGAATATTTCCAAAGGCATTTATTCTGATGCGGAAATAGCTTCATTCACTACCGTTTTTTTAATGCGAAGCATTACCATTCCTGAATTAATGGGCTTTCGTGATGCACTGATGGAACTTTGTGTCCCTGTAAATTTAAATGGCTATAATGTGGTAGATATTGTAGGCACCGGTGGCGATGGAAAAAATACTTTTAATATTTCAACCCTGAGTTGTTTTATTGTGGCGGGTTCAGGTCAAAAGGTAGCGAAGCACGGTAATTATGGCGCTACCTCTATCAGCGGATCGAGCAATGTGATGGAAACATTGGGATATCGTTTTTCAAATGATAATAAAAAATTACTTACTGAAATTGAAGAAGTAAATATTTGTTTCATGCACGCCCCATTATTTCATCCTGCTTTGAAAGTTGTGGGGCCAATAAGAAAAAACTTAGGGGTTCGTACATTTTTTAACATGCTTGGGCCAATGGTAAATCCTGCGCAGCCCGGTGTGCAAATGATTGGCGTTTATAACCTTGAAATGGCAAGAATTTATTCATATCTTCTGCAACAATCAGATGCAAGATTTATGATCATCCATAGCCTCGAAGGTTATGATGAAATATCACTGACAGGTGATACAAAAGTGATTACTAACAATGGAGAAAAAATCATGACTGCCCAATATTTGGGAAAAAGAACAGTAAATCCTGAAGATATTTATGGGGGCAATTCAACAGATGAGGCAGCTAAAATATTTTTAAAGATCATAAAAGGAGAAGGGACCTGGGCACAGAATGCAGTGGTAATGGCTAATGCAGCAATGGCGCTTTATGCAACCGGAAATTTTGATAATTATGATGAATGTTATTCCATGAGTGTGGCAAGTCTCGAAAGTGGAAAAGCGTATGAAAGTTTTCAAAAATTAATGAGTCTTCAATCATGAACATACTTGAAACTATTATCTCAAAAAAGAAAGTAGAGGTAGAAGAAAGGAAAGCCGAAAAAAGCATTTCTGAATTGGAAAAGATGCCATTGTTTGACAAACAAACTCTTTCATTAAAGGAATTTTTATTGCGGCCGGATAAGACAGGAATTATTGCTGAATTTAAAAAGCGTTCTCCCTCAAAAGGAATCATTAATAATTCTTCGTTTACTGGAGAAGTAGTTAAGGGGTATGAAAAATTTGGTGCCAGTGCAGTATCGGTTCTGACGGACGGTGAATTTTTTGGAGGATCATTAAGTGATTTGGAAGAAGCGGCCAATTTGCTGCAAATTCCACTATTACGGAAAGATTTTATGATTGATGAATACCAGGTTGTTGAATCGAAAGCGTATGGCGCTGATATTATTTTACTGATTGCGGCTTGCCTTACAAAAGTGGAGGTAAAAAAATTATCAGCGGTTGCAAAAAATAATGGGTTGAACGTGCTATTGGAAATTCACAACGAGCAGGAACTCGGGTATATTTGTGATGATGTAGATGTGGTGGGAATCAATAACCGTGATCTTAAAACATTTAAAGTTGATATTAATCATTCCATTGAATTAGCAAAAAAAATACCTTCGCAGAAAATTAAAATTTCTGAAAGTGGCATTGATGAAATCAAAGTGATACATCATTTAAAACAAAATGGCTTTAATGGTTTTTTAATTGGCGAAAAATTTATGAAAGAGGAATTTCCGGGAAAAGCTTTCGGAGAATTTGTGAAGGATTTAAAACAATTTTGATATCAACCATGCTGGTTTGATAGTAATTTCAGAATTATCTAAACAGTAAAAATGAAAATAAAAGTGTGTGGGAATACTGATATCCATCAGTTACAGGAATTAAATGATTTAAATGTAGATTATGCCGGCCTTATATTTTATGAACAATCACCACGTTATGCCTTAAAAAAATTATGCGGAAAGGATTTTAAAGATCTCAAATTATCAATAAGCAAAGTAGGTGTTTTTGTAAATGCAACCGAAGAAGAAATAATGACGCAGGTTGATGCATTTGGTTTGGATATCGTGCAGCTTCATGGTGATGAAACTGCTACATTCTGCAACAGGATCAGTGATCATATAACAGTGATCAAAGCCTTTCGAATAGCTGATTTCGACACTAATATTGATTGGCTGATCAGCGAATATGATGAAGTGTGTGATTATTATTTATTTGATAAAGGATCTGCAGGTTTATATGGCGGCACAGGGCAGAAATTTAACTGGAATCTTCTTGAAAATTCTGTGATCGGTAAACCTTTTTTCCTTAGTGGTGGTATTGAAAGAAACGATGCGCTAGCGTTGAAAAAATTTACACATCCTTTTTTTTATGGAGTGGACGTGAACAGCCGGTTTGAAAAATCTCCGGGCATAAAAGATATGCAACTGATAAAAGAATTTGTAACTGAGTTACAGTAAAGCTTTAAAAAAAAACTATGAAATCAGCA
>JBBQWJ010000161.1:0-7728 GCA_038210685.1 Chitinophagales bacterium
TATGAGAAAAAATAAAAAATGAAACAAGGTCACCATTATTATGTTTATATATTAGAGTGCAGCGATAAAAGCTATTATACGGGTGTTACCAATAACCTGGAAAGGAGATTATGGGAACATGAAACCGGCTTTAATGCCAACTGTTATACTTTTAAAAGGATGCCGGTGATCTTAAAACATTCTATTCATGGAACAGATATTAAGCAGGCCATCTTATGGGAGAAACAAATTAAAGGTTGGTCGAGGAAAAAGAAAGAAGCACTTTTTAAAGAGAATTGGGAGGAGATAAAAAAACTGGCAAAAAATTATACTGACCAATCGACCCTTCGACAAGCTCAGGATGATAGCGACGTAGCGAATTGATAAACATTTTAATTAGATTTGACAGCCCTTAGACAGGTCCGAACGGATTAATTATTTAACCAACTTATTGAATCGTCAGCCTGAGCTTGTCGAAGGCGGGTTAGTAGGAAAGTCCCTTCAAAGGCACATGGTGACACAAAATATGAATCTTACAAAAAACCCATTTTTAATTTACCTGCTGAAGTTTACAGCGATCTTTTGCGTTTTATATTTCGGGACTTTGGTGATAATAGGGCTGGCTGCGCCCGTTGGCTGGTATAGCCCATTCGTTGAGCATCACCTTGATTACGTAAGTTGGTTAAAGAATTCACTCACCAATAGCAGTAAGTTTATCTTGTCGCTTTTTTCTATTCCAACTTATAAAGAACCCGGGTTTGTATTACGGTACCCCGAAGGGAAGGCGGTGATCATTGCAATGGATTGTGTGGGATATGGCGTTTATAGTTTTTGGATCGCTTTTGTAGCTGCCAATAAAGGCAGGATGGGAAAGAAGATTTTGTGGATCATTTTTGGCCTGCTGGCACTTTGGATTATCAATGTTGTTCGCATTACACTGGTACTGGTTGCTATTAACAAAGGATGGCCAATGCCCCTCGGAATTGACCACCATACCTGGTTTAATATATTTGCTTACCTCCTGATATTTCTTATGATCTGGTTGTATGACAGGAGTTTTAGGGGGAATGGGGAATGGTGAAGGTGGTCGGGGTGAGGTTTTAGTGGCAAGATGCTTGATGCTGGATGCTTGATACTTGATACTTGATACTTGATACTTGATACTTGATGCTGGATACTTGATGCTGGATAAAGAAAGAAATTGTAATAAATTAATGGAAAAGCTAAAAACCAATCTTGCAACTTATAATAATTCGTGGTACAAGCCGGGGCCGGTTTTATTGAGAATATGCTGGTATCTTATCTCTTCTTTTTTCTTTAAAACTTCGATGTTTCCTTTTTCATCATTTAAAGTTTTCCTGTTGCACCTTTTTGGTGCGAAGGTTGGGAAGAAAGTTTTCATAAAACCATGTGTTATTATAAAATACCCATGGTTTTTGGACCTTGGCGATCATGTATGGGTTGGAGAAAATGTATGGATTGATAATCTTGGAAAAATTACCATCGGAAACAATGTGTGCTTGTCGCAAGGCTGTATGCTGCTTTCAGGAAACCATGATTATACCAAACCTGCCTTTGACCTGATCGTGAAAGAAATTGTATTGGAAGACGGTGTGTGGATAGGTGCAAAATCGATCGTTTGCGGAGGAGTGGTTTGTAAAGATCATTCAGTATTGGCTGCAGGTTCGGTGGCCAATAAAGACCTTGAGGCTTACTCCGTTTACAGGGGTAATCCTGCTGTTAAGGTAAGGGACAGGGATATGAGTTAAAGGCCTACAATTCTTTTAAGAGATAGGAAACAAACCATCCCGGAAAGATTTTCTATTTTGAAAAGTATATTGATTTTTGTCAAATAAGTTTAAAAAATGACGTTACTGCAAAAAAAATATTATCTTTAGTTTTTCTTTACTAACTGGATTATTCTACTTATAATTCTTCCTAACTATTAATAACTTTAATGAAAGTATCCATTATTACTGTAACCTATAATTCTGAGAAATATCTCGCGGATTGTATTAACTCTGTAGCAAGGCAGAATTACAAGAATATTGAGCATATCATTATTGACGGGAAATCAACCGATGGAACTTTAAAGATCATAAAGCAGCATTCAAAACACATCTCTTACTGGGTCTCTGAAACAGACAAGGGAATGTATGACGCCATTAATAAAGGTTTAAAAATGGCAACGGGTGATATTATCGGAATTCTCAATAGTGATGACATGTTTGCATCGGCAGATTCCGTAAGAAGTATCGTTGATTGTTTTGAGACCTCCACTACTGATTCTGTGTATGGAAACCTGGTGTATGTAGATGCATCAAACACCGAAAAAGTGGTACGCTACTGGAAAGGAATTTCATACAAGCGTTCCCGTTTCCGTTATGGCTGGATGCCGGCACATCCCACTTTTTATATGCGCCGCGGACTGCTCGAAAAGTATGGGTTTTATGAAAATCATTATTTCACGGCCGCTGATTATGAATTTATGGCACGATATCTTTTTCTTCACAAGGTGAGCGCGCAGTACATTGATGCGATGCTTGTAAAAATGCGTTGCGGAGGAATAAGTAATATCACTTTGAAAAGCCGGATAAGGGCAAACCGGCGTGATTTTCTTGCCATGAAAAAAAATAAGATCCCTTTTTCTTTTGCCGTTTCCATATTGAAACCACTTATTAAGATACCACAATTCCACAGTGCTTACTCCAAACAATACTCACTGGCGGATACCGGGGACCAATACTTCAAAATACCTGTTACTGTATTACCTGCTGAAGTATAAAATCATAGATTTGCATAATGAATTTTTTTAGCTTTAAAAAGAAAGCTGCACTTTATCCCGGGTTTACCTGGCTTTCCCAGGATATCCATTCGCATATTCTTCCGGGTATTGATGATGGCTCACCAGATATAGATACGTCCCTCCAGATTCTAAGGTCTCTTTCGGATGCCGGCATAAAAAAGTTTATTTGCACCCCGCATGTAATAGGGGATATGTACCGCAATACGCCTGAAACAATCAATGATGCCTTATCGAAGTTGCAAAAAGCGATTAGTCAGAATGGAATGTCAGTAGAAATAAGCGCTGCGGCAGAATACATGCTGGATGATCATTTTATGGAGCTGCTGCACAAAAAAGAACCCTTGCAGAAACTTACCAAAAATTATATCCTTACCGAACTATCTTACTCTACAGCGCCTGAAAAACTGGAAGAGATATCTTTTGAGATCAATACCAATAATTACCAACCTTTAATGGCCCACCCAGAGCGGTATCCTTATTATCACAACAATTACCAGGCCTATGAAAGGCTTAAGGAACTTGGATTTTTACTGCAAGTAAACCTTCTCTCACTTACCGGTTATTACGGAAAAACGGTTGCCAAAGCAGCCAAACACATCCTGGATAACAACCTTGCTGATTTTGTAGGAACCGACCTTCATCATTTTAATCACCTTAATGTACTCACCGATACCAAATCCATTCAGTTGTTTGAAAAATATTTGGGAGATAAGGTGTATAATGAATTTAAGTGAAGAGTAGGCAAAAGGCAAGAGGCAAGAAGCAAGAAGCAAGAAGCAAGAGGGAAGAGGCAAGAAGCAAGTAGCAGAATAACGAATATGAACAAGGAATCTCGAATTTTGATGGGGGAGGAAATAATGGATTTAGAGGTTAAATGTTGAAAAGGCGTTGCTTCTCCCTCTCTTTGGGAGAGGGTCGGGGTGAGGTTTTTTGGCAAGAAGCAAGAGGCAAGTAGCAAGAAGCAAGTAGCAAGTAGCAAGAAGCAACAAGCAGAATAACGAATATGAACAAGGAATCTCGAATATTGATGGGGGAGGAAATAATGGATTTAGAGGTTAAATGTTGAAAAGGGGTTGCTTCTCCCTCTCTTTGGGAGAGGGTCGGGGTGAGGTTTTTTGGCAAAAGGCAAGAGGCAAGAGGCAAGTAGCAAGAGGCAAGAATAACGAATATTGAACAAGGAATCTCGAATATTGATGGGGGGAGGAAATAATGGATTTAGAGGTTAAATGTTGAAAAGGCGTTGCTTCTCCCTCTCTTTGGGAGAGGGCCGGGGTGAGGTTTTTTGGCAAGAAGCGGATACTTGATACTGGAAGTTTGCTGGTGTATGGGGTTTACTTTAGAGGAGCTACAATCAAAATCCGGTGAATTTATTTGTTTACTATGAAGTTAATTTCAATTTTTCGGCATCAACATATTATTCCCGAAATTCGCTCATTATCACATTATCACATTGGCTAATTAGCTAATTACAAAAATGAAACATTTAAAATCTTTAAATAAATATTTCTGGCGCTATAAGTGGATGCTGATCCTTGGGATGATCTTTATCGTTCTTTCCAATTACTTCAGGATATTGGCGCCGCAGGTAACCAAATATGTATTAAATACAGTGGAAATCAGCCTTAGCAAAAACCCTGAAGTTTCTGCTAAAACGGTTACTCATTATGATCCGCTGGTATCGGTTTTTGTCAAGAAGCTCAGCCGTCCTGGTGTTACCTATAAAACCAAAATTCTTTATTCCGGAATTATTCTTTTAGTGCTTGCACTCATCAGCGGTTTGTTCATGTTCCTGATGCGGCAAACGATCATTGTTATGAGCCGCCATATTGAGTTTGCGCAAAAGAATGAGATCTTTAAACATTACCAGCAACTGGATACTCATTTTTACAAGACCCATAATACAGGCGACCTGATGAGCCGTATTTCTGAGGATGTTAGCCGTGTACGTATGTACGTAGGGCCGGCTGTCATGTATGTCATTAATCTTGCCGCTACTATTGGTTTTTCTGTCACCTACATGCTGAATGAAAATAAGGAACTAACGCTATATATATTGGCACCATTACCATTCCTGGCTTTCACCATTTATTATGTAAACACAATTATTAATCGTAAAGCGGATAAGATTCAATCTTTACTTTCGGACCTTACCACGAATGCACAGGAATCTTATTCAGGCATAAGGGTTATCAAATCATTTGTCCAGGAAAAAGCCATGCTTGGGTTCTTTGATAAAAACAGTGAAGATTATCGCACGCATTCTATCTCACTCGCTAAAACAGAAGCGATCTATTTTCCTTCTATGGGATTGATGATAGGCTTAAGTACGCTGCTCACCATTATGATCGGAGGCATTTATGTAATCAATGGAAGCATCAGCGTTGGGGTGATCGGTGAATTTATTATGTATGTGTTGTTACTCACATTTCCGGTAAGCGCCATCGGTTGGACGGCAAGTATGATACAGCGTGCTGCCACCTCACAGCGACGCATAAACGAATTTTTATACACAACGCCTTCTATTGAGAATTCAGAGAATGCAAAGGAAATTGTTCTGAAAGGCAATATCGAATTCAGCCATGTGGATTTTATATATCCGCATACCGGCATTCATGCTATCAAAGATTTTTCTTTGAACATCCGCAAAGGGGAAAAAGTAGCCATTATCGGTAAAACCGGTTCCGGGAAATCGACTATTGCCCAACTGATGTTGCGCATGTACGATCCTCAAAAAGGAACGATTTTATATGATGGGGTTCCTATTAAAGAAATAGATCTAAAAACACTTCGGGCACAAATAAGTTATGTTCCACAGGATGTGTTTTTATTCAGTGATTCAGTTGAAAATAATATCGGTTTTGGTTTAGTAAATCCCGGAAGAGAAAAAGTAGTAGAAGCGGCAAAAAATGCGGTGGTGGCCAGGGAAATAGATTCCTTCCCCGGAAAGTATGATTCGCTGATAGGAGAGCGGGGCGTGACTTTGAGCGGAGGTCAAAAACAAAGAATTTCGATTGCCCGCGCATTAATAAAAGAACATGAGATCACGATTTTTGATGATTGCCTTAGTGCCGTGGATGCGAAAACGGAGAACGAAATCATTTCCAATTTATATCAATACCTGCATCAGAAGACAGCTGTGATTATTACCCATCGTATCTTTTCTTTGTTCAGTTTTGATAATATTATTTTGCTGGAAGACGGCGCTATTGCCTAACAGGGAACGCATCAATCGCTTTTGGAAAAAAACGGTTTGTACGCTGAAATGTACCGCAGGCAGCAGGAACAGGAGAAAACCATGCAACAATAACTTCGTATAATCGTAATTATTTTGTCAATTGAAAAACAATTTTATCTTTGTCACAGGTAATTATGTTTTCAAAAATTTTAAAAATTACAAAAAGTGGCGTACGAAAATAATGACAAAAAGATGGAAAGTGTTTACAGTCAGCGTATCAGGGCAGGCAAGCGCAGGACTTATTTCTTTGATGTAAGAGAGACACGTGGTAATGATTTTTATTTAACCATCACCGAGAGCCGGAAAAAATTTAATGAAGATGGATATGACCGTCATAAAATTTTTCTGTACAAAGAAGATTTTAATAAATTTTTAAAAGGAATGACTGAGGCGATTGATTATGTGAAGACAGAGCTTATGCCGGATTTTGATTTTGATGCCTTCAACCATGAGAATTCAGAAAATTACGAAGGCAGTAATTATACAAAAAAAGACCCGGATACTGAACCCGTTTCTTCAGAAACTTCAACAGAAGAAGGTTCTTCTTCAACAACCGAATCTGAAACTTTGCCTGTAACCGGCAGCGAAGAATCTTCTGAAGTTTCAAAGCCGGAAGAGCCATTAAGCGATGATTCTTCAGATGACGATGCTACAAATGATACTCAACACGAAGAAGTAGACAAGTGGTAAGATAAATTTTAAATAAATATTTTTATGATCCTCTCATTTTTTTGGGAGGATTTTTTTTTGCCAGGGAGTTGCCTGCGGCAATGGGGTTAGCCACGAACCTGCCTATGTCGGCAGAAAGGTTACGCGAATTGACACGAATTATAGGTGCCAGTGAGCCTGCCTACCGGCAGGCAAAGAAATAATCAAGATTTTTACTTTGCAGCCATTCAGTTGCTTCCCTACATAGTCAACTTCTTATAAGCATTGATTAGGCCATTGGTTGAAGAATCATGCGAAGTGATCTTTTGGTGACTTTCCAATTCTGGTAAAATCTTTTTTGCCAAAACTTTGCCTAATTCCACACCCCATTGATCGAAACTATATATATCCCAAATGACGCCTTGCACAAAAATTTTATGTTCATATAAAGCAATCATTTCTCCCAAAGTGAACGGCGTTATTTTGGTGATCAAAAATGAATTGGTGGGTTTGTTGCCTTCAAATTCTTTAAAAGGAATTAATTTTTCAGGCACATTTTGTTCTTTTAATTCGTGGCGTTTTTTGCCGTTCATGAGTGCTTCTGTCTGCGCAAAGAAATTAGACAATAAGATTTTATGATGCTCGCCCATGGGATTATGACTGATGGCAGGAGCAATAAAATCACAGGGGATCATTGGTGTACCCTGGTGAAGCAATTGATAGAAGGCATGCTGGCCATTAGTGCCCGGCTCGCCCCAAATTACAGGCCCGGTAGAATAAGTAACTTTTTTGCCATTCCTGTCCATGTGCTTGCCGTTGCTTTCCATATTTCCCTGCTGGAAGTAGGCCGGGAAACGGTGCATATATTGATCGTAAGGAAGGATCGCTTCCGACTGGGCACCGAAGAAATTGATGTACCAAAGACTGATCAATCCCATTAAAACAGGAATATTTTTTTCAAACTTCTTTTCCCTGAAGTGGGTGTCTACTTCAAAACCACCTTTCAGCAATTCCTCAAAATTTTTGTAACCAATCGAGAGGGCGATGGATAAACCGATGG
>JBBQWJ010000162.1:0-7677 GCA_038210685.1 Chitinophagales bacterium
CCGTTACGCGAATACAATAAAATTGCATCTTTTTTCTTTTCAGCAATAGCGCGATAGCCGTCCCATTTTATTTCGAAAAGCCAGTCTTTGTTATCAAATGCTTCGGCGGTTTCTTTTGCCAGCATCGGCTTTATATAATGACTCAGCTTTTTGCCACTTTGCATTGATTGAGCAATATTATTTATTGGGCTTTGGGACTTTTTTTTTTCGCAGGTTTTTATTCTCAGCAAGCCATTTATTTATAGGAGAATTATCTTTCGTTTGTTCTTCACTGTTATAGTCTTCATCTGTCGCATATTCATCACGATGTTTTATTAACAACCAGCTATTATCATCTTTACCTTTTAATTTAACCAAAACAAATTCTCCTTGCAACTTTTTACCAAACAATCTGAATTTCAGATCGCCCGATTTCAAACCGGCCCGAAGATTTTTTTCTGCTTCCTCTTTTTCTGAATTTTCAATATCTGAATAAGTTCCATTATCCCAAATCTCAACAATTCCTGCTCCATAATTCCCTTCAGGAATTACACCTTCAAAATCTTTATAATCATAAGGATGGTCTTCAACCATCATTGCTAACCTCTTGTCTTTAGGGTTCATCGAAGGGCCTTTTGGAACAGCCCAACTTTTTAATACTCCATCCAGTTCCAGCCTGAAGTCATAATGCAATCTTGATGCTTTATGTCTTTGTACCACAAAAGCCAGATTGGAAACCGATTTTTTTATCTTCCCCGCTGGTTCTGATGTTTCTTTAAAATTTCTTTTTTTATTATAGAGTGCTAGTCCCATTATGATGCTTTTTTTCGTTTTACTTCAAGGCTTGCTTTTAATTGATCCATAAGATCCTGCGTTTTACTATGAACCACTTTCATTTGCGGCGCTTTAATCTTTTTACCTTTTGCTTTTTCATTAATCACTTTCAACAACTCATCATTATAATTGTCTTTGTACTTTGAAATATCAAATTTACCGGTGAGCTGGTCTATGAGACTTACCGCCATTTTTAATTCGGCCGGTTTTACTTCTGTATTATTGGGAAGTGTTAATTGATTGGCATCTCTTATTTCCTGCTCAAATCTTATCTTATTTAGAACGATCACATTTTTATCAGGCCGCAAAATGGCAAGCGCTTCTTTATTCCTCATTACAAAAGTAGCCACACCTACTTTTTTTGTTTTTTGAAGGGCTTCCAACAGTAATTTATAAGGCCGCGTTCCTGATTTATCAGGCTCAAGGTAATAGGGAGTTTCATAGTAAAGGCTGCTGATCTCCTCTTCTTTTACAAAATCACTGATCTCAATAGTTTTTGTTTTTTTTGCGCTCGCTGCTTCAAAATCTTTATCTTCTAAAACAACATACTCATTATTGATCTTGTAGCCTTTTACAATATTACTCCAAGGAACTTCTTTGCCCGTGTTTTCATTAACTCTTTGATATTTGATATGCGCATGATCTTTCTTGTCAAGCATATCCAAATCAAGATTGCTTGATTCTGTCGCGCTATAAATTTTTACAGGAATATTTACTAATCCAAAACCTATGGCGCCAGTCCAAATTGGCTTCATAATAAATATATTTTAATGATATAAAAATTAGTATGAAATTCTTATGCCTTATTTTAATTAACTTAAAATATTAAAATATTACGATACTTTATTGGGATATAAATAAGGTTGAGGAATTTATTCTACAACAGGAATCTTTAAAAAAAGTTTGTTTACTGTGGCTGTTAAAGACTTATAGTCGTTTTTTCTTTGAAATATCCAATAATAAAACAGGGAGCAAAATAAGATTGGTGAGTGTAGCAGAAAATAGGGTAACTGAAGTAAGCCACCCGAGCGATTGTGTACCGCCAAATCCGCTAAAACAAAAAATGACAAAGCCCGCTATTAAAACGAGTGAAGTGTATAAAATGCTCAAACCAGTATGTTTGATAGTTTCAGCAACTGTTTTATTGATGTCATAATTATTAGAGGGCAGTTCCTGCTTGTAATTAACCAAAAAACGTATGGTAACATCAATTGCAATTCCCAGTGCCACGCTAAATATTAATACGGTTGACGGTTTCAACCGCACTCCTGCCCAACCCATGATACCCGCCGTAATTATCAACGGAATTACATTTGGAATTAATGAGCAAACTAAAATGCGAAGTGATTTAAAAAGATAAAGCATACAAAGAGCAATAAAGAAAAAAGCCCAAAGCAAACTTACTTTCAATCCTTCGATGATATAGCTGCTTCCTTCCAAAAAAGTTATGGTTGAACCAGTGAAAGTGATTTTATATTTTGATGAATCGAAGATCTTATCAGTTTTTGTTTTGAGCTCCTTTAAAATTACCGGAAGTTTTTCTGTACCAACATCCGCCATATTAATGCTCATCCGCGTACTTTCCCTTGCTGTATCGATAAAACTGGTAAGCAATTTTGATAAAGTATTTTGCTGACCGCTATCTTTTTGTGGACGAAGGTAATCGCCAACAAATGCTATATCAAATGAATTAGGCAACCTGTAATTGGAGGAATCTCCTTCGTAAAAACCCTGCTTTACAAACTTGATACCCTGCACTATGGAAAGTGGCGGGCTCATTTCACTTTGTTTTTCTATATAAGAAGAAAGTGAATCCATTTTTACCAAAACCGGTAAAACACGCGCTCCTGCAAGACCATATCTTTTTTTGGTATCAATCACAATTTCCAAAGGCATAACTCCATGGAAATTTTGTTCAAAAAATTTAAGGTCCATATAAATTTTATCAGTTTTAGGCAGATCGTCCACAATAAAACCCTCAGTCTTTAATTTAAAAATTCCGAAAAATGAAAAAATAAGCAATACTAACGTACATGCGTATACGATCCTTTTATGATTAAAAACCCAATGCTCCACCTTCAATAAAAAGTTCGTAAAAATTCTTACATCCAGGTATTTCAACTGCTTCTTATCAGGTACTTTCATAAAACTTAAAACACCCGGAAGTAAAATAAATGAGATCACAAAAATGAGCATAATACTTAGTCCGGCCACTTCACCAAACTCAACTAAAATAGCGCTTTGAGTTAAGGCAAAAACAGCAAAACCTATTGCTGCCGTTAAGTTACAGAAAAGAGTAACAACGCCCATCTTGCTCACCATATCAATCAATGATTGTTCTTTATTTCTTGTTTTTTTATACGTAGAATGATATTTATTTAAAAAATAAATACAATTAGGAATACCGATAACAACAATAAGAGGTGGAATTAAGGCTGTTAATAGAGTAATCTTGTAACCAAAAAGATACATTATCCCAACACTCCAGATTACACTAATGATAACCACAAGCAATGATAAAAGAGTGGTTTTAACAGACCGGAACATCAATAATAATATCAAAGCTGAAAGGATAAGAGAGCCGATAACAAACCATTTCATTTCATGTGCAATTCTATCTGCAACTTCAGTTCTTATCAATGGCAAACCGCTTATATGCGTGGAAATATTTGTTGCCGCTGTATATTGATTCGTTTTATCAACGATATCATTGATCACTTTTGTACGACCCTTGGAATTCAGAATTTCTTTATTGATTCTAACCACAAGCAGGTAAGCATTTGTAGAGGGATTATATAAAAGCGACCGATAAAAAGGAAGGGTATAAAATACTTTTAAACTGTTGTCAATTTCTTCTTGCGTTTCAGGATCTTTTGGGAAAACCGGGATGGCATCTAGTTTTTCTTGAGCAGTATCCTTTAAAAGATCAACCGCGTTTGCAACACTCAAAACGGTTTCTACATAAGGAACCTTTTTTAACTCCTTGTTTAATTTGCTAAATGCCTGAAAATTTTTAAGCTTAAAAAAACCTTTTGTCTTTACTCCAATCACCAAAACATTTCCATCATCACCAAATTTTTCTTTAAACGAAAGATAGTCCTGGTACTTGGAATTATCAACCGGAATAGCTTTTGAAAACTCATAACTCATTTTAACCTTACTTGCAAAAAAAGCCATAACAGCAGTAGTTACAAGTAATAAGAGTAAAAGAATCAAGCGGTTTTTTAAAACAAACTTTGCCAGGCGCTGCCACATAATTTAAAAGAATTTTTGCGCAAAGGAAGCTAATAATTTCTATTCATTTTTGCGCTATATAAAAACAAGAATCTACTTTATTTCTTTGTTTACTGCAAACACTTTTCATTTCTAATAATCAAGCTGCATTCCCAGTTTATCTTTCAATTCTTTCACCAAAGGATACTGTTCTATTATTCTCAAATATTGTTGTTTGGTAGAGAGCACTTCTTCCTTAGGTATATTTTCATCTTCAGATGCATCAATTTCCAGCTTATAAAAAAGAGAACGATTGTTAAAATGCGACTGAAGATGTGTAATTAATTCTCCTCTTTCTGCTTCAATAAATTTTTGCTGTAAGCTTGTCTGAGTAACGATTTCAATACAATTTTCATCTACAATATTAAGCTTGGCAGTTTTAAAATTAGAAATGATTGGTTTCTTATTTGTCGCTAAGAGTTTATCAATGTATTTCCCCCATGCGATGTACAATTCTTCTTCATTCAATTCTATTGTTTGAATGTTCCTGTTATCCTCGGCTACTTTCTCCCTGATTTTTTCTAAAGAACGAAGTTTGGTAAATTTAGTTTTTGTTGGTGTTGCAGAAACATCCTGAGATTCTAAAGTTGCCTTTTGATTTTTTACAGGTTCGACATTTTTTTCAATAACCAATTTTGCTTCACTGTTGTTTGCAGAAACCTGCTTTTTTATTTTTGTTGAAACCTGTTTTGATTCTCCTTTTTTTACGGTATTAAATGCAATGGGAGAAATTGTTTTAAACGAAACGGGCTTTATGCTTTCAAGTTGTTTTTTTTTTGATAACTGCCCGTTTTCATTCACCAGGTCCAGCGCCTGTGTTAAATAAGAAAGCTTTATAAAGGTGAGCTCAACATGCAAACGTTTATTTTTTGCAAGCCTATAATTGATTTCAGATTCAGTCAAAATATTAAGAGCGCTCAACAACCAGGAACCATTCATTTTCGAACCAGCATCCAAATATCGTTGTTTAAATCCTTCAGAAACTTCAAGTAATACAGCCACCTTGGGATCTTTGCTTACCAATAAATTTCTAAGAAATTCTGAAAATCCATTCAAAACAAGATCGCCTTCAAAACCTTTTCGGTTTATTTCGTCAAATAACAAAATAGCATCGCCGGCATTTTGATTTTGCATAGCATCTACCAATTTAAAATAATAATCTTCGTCCAGAATATTTAGATGCTCAAGCGTATTGGAATAGGTAAGTGCACCATTGGTAAAACTTACAATTTTATCAAGAATACTAAGTGCATCGCGAAGGCAACCTTCGCTTTTTTGCGCAATAATGTGCAATGCGGTTTTATCAGCTTTTATATGTTCTTTTTCACAAATTTCCTGCAGGTGCTCAACCGTATCATCATTGGTAATTCTTTTGAAGTCAAATATCTGGCAACGCGATAAAATGGTTGGAATTATCTTATGTTTTTCTGTTGTAGCCAAAATGAAAATGGCGAACGGTGGCGGCTCTTCCAATGTTTTCAAAAATGCGTTGAATGCTGAAGCACTTAGCATGTGAACCTCATCTACAATATACACTTTATACTTTCCCGCCTGAGGTGCAAATCGAACCTGCTCAACCAGCGTCCTTATGTCATCAACTGAATTATTGCTCGCAGCATCCAGCTCGTGAATATTCATTGAAGTTCCGTTATCAAAAGAAACGCATGAGTTGCAAACATTACAGGCCTCCCCATCGGGAGTGCGGTTTTCGCAATTAATGGTTTTTGCTAAAATTCTTGCACAGGTTGTTTTACCAACTCCACGTGGACCACAAAAAAGGAAAGCGTGCGCAAGCTGGTTATTTTTTATCGCATTTTTTAAAGTGGTGGTGATATGAGACTGCCCCACAACTGTATTAAAATTTTGCGGCCTGTATTTTCGTGCTGAAACAATGAATTTATCCATAAAACCGAACCTTCAAAAAATGAATCTATTGTAAATAAGGAATGCTGCAAGTTAAGAAACCCTCTCCTAAAAGAAAATTAGAAAATCAATATAAAAAATCTTATTTTCTTTTAAGAAAGATCGGAAAATTAATTTAAAATCGGATGACGTTTAAACTCTTTTGATCTATCAAAAAGATAACGATATGTAGTTAATAAGCGGCTTTGTTTTCCCCCGATATGTTTTGAAATATTCAATATTTTAGGATTAAAATCGCCCTGCCACTGTAGTTCAAGTTCCTCGTAATTTGTTTTGTTCTGAATCACTTTAGCTCCTTCTACTATCATATAGTAATCAATCCCTTTTCCCTGGTATTCCGGAATTACGCCAAATACAATTCCGGTAAATTTATCATTCAACCCTTTTTTCTTCAGCCATAAAAACCTAAGCTTTTCAAAAAGGCCAAACTTGCCATTAAAATGTTTAAATATTTGATTTAATTCAGGTAGGTTAATCCAAAAGGCCACCGGTTCATTTTTATAATACACAAACCACACAAGCCTTTCATCAATCACCGGCTTCATCGATTTGAACATTTTAAAAGCTACCTCTTTGCTCATTTGCTTGTTACCTTCGTGGCCCGACCACGCCCTGTTGTAAACAGTGCAAAAATCATCGGCAAACTTTCTTAAATCTTTTTTTCTGATATGAACGACTGAAAAATCAGGAAGTGCGTTATATTTTTTGGCCTGCTCAGCAAATTTTTCATTGAGCTGGGTATTTACAAGCATGTACCAACATATCTGGTTGTAAAAATTTTTAAACCCATAATTTTCAAACAAATCTTTATAATAAGGGAGATTGTAATTCATTAAATAGATTGGAGGCTTAAACCCTTCAACAACCAACCCCCACCAGCGATCACGTTCTCCAAAATTGATAGGACCATCCATGGCTTCCATATCCCGCTGTATCAACCAATGCTTGCTTACATCAAATAACACATCAGCGGCTTCCTGGTTATTGATACATTCAAAAAAACCAATTCCGCCGGTCTTTTGCTGGTCACCCTTATTCTTATATTTTTTGTAAACAAAAGCGGCAATTCTCCCGATTAAATTCCCTTCTTCATCTTTTAAAATCCATCGGCTGGATTCACCAAAACGAAAGGCCTTATTTTTTTTGGGATCAAAAACATCATTTATGTCTTTATCCAACGGACGGATAAAATTGGGATCATCCTTATAAATTATCAGAGGAACTTTTAAAAATTCTCTTGCAGCGGTAGTATCTAAAACCTGTAAAAGTTGCATTGAAACAAAAATAAATAAAATTAAGATGGAAGTGTTATAAACGTAAATCAAAGTAAGATTTTTTGCACAAAAGACTAACTTTTAGAAAGTTGTTTAACAAAAAAAATGGCTTTTTTTTGGAATGAGAAAGACTGCAGGTAACTGGAAATTAATTTGAAAGTTATTTTTAATTACTTTCAAATTACAGTAAACAAACTTATTTGGCTAAAACCTGATTCCTATACTCAATCCACTTCTGGTACCCGCCCATGGACCGGAGAAGAAAACTGTAGCACCATTTGCATCCACCGTGTTTGTGGTTTTGGTGAGAGGAATATCAAGGTTGTCCAGTTCATATTTAAGTGCATCCTGTTCTGAGGGCGAAAGTGATTGCTTTCCGCTGGCACTCCCTTTT